>JAYRWF010000174.1:0-1511 GCA_041918195.1 Anaerolineales bacterium | reverse complement strand
GGTGCACCGTTCAGATTATCGATGGAACGGTGCGCCGTCGCAGCACGTTGCGCCTCTCGCAGGCCGATGTAGAAAATGGCTTTGCCCTGGCTTGCCAGACGGTCGTTGAGGGCGATGTCTCCGTTGTAGTTCCACCTCAGGAAAAAATTGAGCGCCGGTTAACCACCGACCGGACCGTTGCGGAAATCACGGTCCCATTTGGGTATAACCCTTTGCGTTCGCAGACTGTCCAGCGGGTGCATTTGAGTATGCTGCCCCCCAGCCTGGATGATCAAATGGATGATCTCAGCCGTCTGAGACTCGCTCTGCGCCAACAAGCCGGTTTCACCAATGTAAACCTGTCCCTGGTGATGCTGCGCCAAATTGGCCAAGTCCTGCGAGAGAGTGATTGGGAAGTAACCGCCGTTCTTGATGTTCAAGAAGTCCTTGGCGGCGGCGGTTTACAGGAATACCTGATCGCTTTGTTACCAGGTCACATCCACCCGGCCACCCCAATGTGGGGAATTGCTGTCGATATTGGCACTACCACCGCTACAGTCTGGTTGGTTGACCTGATCAGCGGTGAAGTCAAAGCCCAGGTGTCTGATTACAACGCCCAGGTTTCGCGCGGTGAAGATGTGATTTCCAGGATTGTTTATACTGGAAAAGATCATGGCTTAGAAGAATTACGCCGCTTAATCCTGGATACGTTGACACAATTGATTGAACAGGCGTGCAAGCGGGTAGTTGGCTACCGGGTGACCCCGACCGATATCGTCAAGGCCACGGTCGCGGCAAACAGTACCATGATGCACTTGCTGTTAGGCATTCCGCCTGCCAGCATCCGCCTCTCGCCGTTTGTAACTGCAGTTAACCGTCTTCCTCTGGTCAGCGCCAGGCAGGTCGGCTTAAAGATCAATCCGGAAGGCGTTGTGGATTGCCTGCCAGGAGTTGCCAGCTATGTCGGTGCAGATATCACCGCCGGCGTTTACTCCTCCGGCATGGACCAGACTGACCAGCTCACCCTTTTCATGGATGTCGGAACAAATGGAGAGATTGTACTTGGATCCAGGGAATGGCTGGTCACCTGTGCTTGTTCGGCAGGCCCGGCTTTTGAAGGTGCCGGGGTTGTGCATGGCATGCGCGCGACGCGGGGGGCGATTGAAGAAGTCTGGATCAATGGGCAGACCTACGAGCCGACCTACCGCGTGATTGGCGCGGGCAAGCCACGCGGTATCTGTGGTAGTGGTTTGATTTCCTTGCTGGCGGAACTCTTTATGACGGGTGTGGTGGATAAGGCCGGTAACCTGAATATGCACCTAAGTACCCCTCGGATCCGTGATGGTGAACATGGCCTCGAATATGTCCTGGCTTGGGGGCAAGAAGCGGAAAATGGCCGGGATATCGTAATCACGCACGTGGACATCGATAACCTGCTGCGCGCCAAGGGAGCAATTTATGCCGGCTACAGTATCCTGGCGGATAGTGTTGGCGTACCGATGGACTGGATCGAACAAATGTTGATCGGCGGT
>JAYRWF010000173.1:0-13368 GCA_041918195.1 Anaerolineales bacterium | reverse complement strand
TGACGCTTTCACCGGCTTCCTTCCCAGCGCTGATTGACCGGCTGCCCAATGCGGTAGGCTATCATATTCCTGGTGGGCGTCACCAACCGCATATGAGCCGGCCGGAGATGGTTAATGCTTACATCTTAACTTTCCTGGGTAGCCTGGGTAAGCCATAACTGATTCAGGCGCCGGATCGAGGAGAATAGAATGCCTGTTTTGTTGGTCTTGCGATCAAAAACATTTGAAGTCCGGCCTGGGATGACCCTGCGCTCCAGCCTCGAGAAAGCTGGGGTGCCGTATGAGTCGGTCCTGGCCGTGCGAGATGGGGAATTGATAACCGAAGAAGAAATCTTGCACGATGGGGAAACAATCAAGCTGGTAGCGGTTGTCTCTGGTGGATAAGCCGCAATGAAATGCCGGAAATGCGGTGGAAAAGCCGCGATCAATATGTCGCAGCATAAGCTGGCGCTGTGTAAGGAGCATTACCTGGAATGGCTCCCAGAACAGACCGAGCGAATCATCCAGAAGTATAAGATGTTCAATCGACAGGACCGGATCCTGGCGGCAGTTTCGGGTGGCAAAGACTCGCTTTCCTTGTGGGACATCCTGATTCGCCTGGGATATTCCGTGGATGGGCTGTATATCGGGTTGGGGATTGACGAGGGGGTGAAGTACTCGGCAGAGAGCCGGCGTTACTGTGAAGAGTTTGCCCAGGAACGCAACTTGAAACTGCTGGTGGTCGATATCGAGCAGGAAATCGGGGCTGGGATTGCGCAAATCGCCGCTACCACCCAACGTGGCCAGGAAAAACCCTGCGCGGTATGCGGGATGTCCAAGCGGCATGTGATGAACCGGGCGGCTCGCCAGGGGGGCTACACAGTGCTGGTCACCGGTCATAACCTGGACGATGAAGCGGCTACCCTTTTTGGAAACACCCTAAATTGGATGGCAGGCTACCTGGTGCGCCAGGGGCCAGTACTGGAGGCCAATCGGGAGGGAATGGTGCGCAAGGCCAAGCCGTTGTGCCGGTTTTATGAACGTGAGATGGCGGCCTACGCTTTGTTGAGGGGCATCGAATACATTTACGAAGAATGCCCATTTGCCAGTGGGACAAAATCGATTTATTACAAAGAAGTATTGAACCGGTTGGAAGCCGACCGGCCAGGCGCTAAGCTGAATTTCTACCTGACCTTTCTTCAGGCGAAGGAGAATGGGCTATTTGCGCCCCAGGCAGACCCGGAGGTGGAAACGCTGCACACCTGCCCTGCCTGCGGGCAGGCAACCAGCAATCCGGGTGAATGCACTTACTGCCGACAGGCGCGCAGGGTCCAGGGGTTATGAACCAGGGTGTGACAAGAGCGGCAGTAATCGTGGTAGCAGCCTACATCGGCGCACAGATGCTGGCTGACGTGGCCAGTCTAAAAATTGGGGTGGTGTTTGGGTTAGCTGTCGATATGGGGACGTTTATCTATCCAATCACTTTTACGCTGCGCGACCTGGCGCACAAGCAGCTTGGCAAGCGTAACGCCCAAACCCTGGTGGTCAGCGCCGGGGCGATTAACCTGTTCATGGCGGGGTATTTGTGGTGGGCAGCCAGTGTGACCAGCGATCCCAGTTGGGGGTTGGGTCGGGAGTTTTCAGCGATCCTGGCGCCGGTCTGGCGAATTGTGCTGGCTTCGATTGTTGCTGAAGTGGTTAGTGAGCTGCTGGATACAGAGATTTACCATTGGTTCGTCACCCGGATCACCCAACGTTACCAATGGCTGCGAGTCTTGACTTCCAACTCGGTGTCAATCCCGGTTGACAATTTAATTTTTTCTGTTGGCGCGTTTGGGTGGGTATTACCCTGGGCGGTGGTTGGTCAGATTTTTCTGTTCAATCTGATTTTAAAATATGGGATGACCCTGGTCAGCCTGCCGATGATCTACCTGGTGCCTGGACGAGAGACTATGAACGAGCAGGAAGCAAAAGGTTCATCCAGCCAATCAGGCAATTCTTAACCTTTCACATACGATAATTTTTCGGTGATCTGGTCATTTTCGACACGATAGATATCCACGCCACGAATGTGACCGGGCTGGCCGTTATCATTCACCCAGCGGTAAATCCAGCGCATCACCACACGCCCACTGGAACCGAATATTTCCTCAACCTCAAACCTGGATTGGACTGAACCCTGGAAAAAAGCCAGCCAAAAAGAGCGGAATGCGGCTTGGCCTTCAAACCGTTCTCCATCCGGGGCAGGGTAGGTGTTTTCGAAGACACATTGCGGGGCAGTCAAAGCCATCATTTGCTCAATATTGCGATGATTGAGGGCATCATTGAATTGGAGCACAATTTGGATAGAAGATGAATCGAATTGTTGAACCTCAGAAATATTCATTCCACATCTCCTTTAGTCCTGATATTAACCAGCCTGCTGCCAGGCTTCGATTAACCAGGCACGCACCTGGTCGTCTATTTCTTTGCTTGAGAACAACTCCAGATGGTGGGTGAACCGGCCGGGGGATGGCTCGACGATCTGCTTCCAGCGGGAGGACGAGTCGCGCCGGCGAAGGGCAACCGTCAAAACCAGCGGGGCATGCTTGCCCGGCAGGTTTTGCCCTGGTCGCCAGGCCAGGGCAACGACCCGCCGGCGGGAGAAAGCGACCTGGCTTTTGCTGACCCGCAATTCGACCGGTCCGATGGCCTCGATCGCTTGCCGCAGGGTGGTGAAGATCGCCCAGGCTTCGGGGAAGCCTGAGAAGAACTGCTCCAGGGCGAATTGGAGGTCTTCTACCTGATCGTCGTCTGGCATTGCGGATGGATCTCTACCGAATTCCAACCCGTTGGCGGTCCGCCTGGAGTGCGAGAGCATTTTCGAACAGGGCTACATCCTGGCGGAGCATGTCGGGATTATCCTGGTCGTAAATTCCGATGCAGACCATATCGTTTGAGCGCATCGCCTCAGCGGCAACCTGGAAGGCCTGGGCGGGGTCATTGCGCCCGGCAGCCAGGATTTTGTAATGGACGACCGGCCTGGATAGGCGAGGAATCAGGCCAAGCATTTGGGCGCGGTCTTCTTCCAGATAGCGCTCTTCCAGGCCGGCGATGTGCTCGGGGTGCTGATCGCGCGGGATGGGATTGTAATAGGAACACAGGTAATAATCCACATCCAGGTGATCTTCTGCCCATTCGATCACCTTTGGGCTGTGAGCGGCGATACCCGCCAGCAGGCCATGATCCCGGATGTTCTGGATAACAGGCGGAATTTCAGCCAGCTTACCCTGGAAGTACAGGTAATCCATTACACCGCCATGAATGTGGCAGGCCCGAGCACCGTGCGAAACCGCGCGCGCGATACAGGTTTGGTGATCGCCGACCTCCGGGCAGGTCTGGGCAAACCACTGGATCTGGCCGCCGGCATCCCAGTACTCAAGCAGGAAGCGCAAGACGTGGTGGTCAGTGCGGGCGACCAAGGTGTTGACGCCCAGCGCCTCGGCCTGGCGCAGGGTGGCTTTGATCCGCTCGGTGGTGAAGTAGCGCATCATCTCCCGGTCTGTTTGCGGCGACTGGTGAGAAAAACCACTAAACGGGTTGCTGCCCAGGATCAGCCGGCTGACAGATGTAGACCCCAATTGGACCTGTTTCATTTGAGCAACTCCTTTTGTTTACAGTGAGATCCCCGGAGCAAAATACCGGGGATCTCGACCAACAATAGCTTAGGCCAGCTCCAGGTAGCGTTCTACCTCCCAATCACTGACTTTCATGCGGTATTCTTCGATCTCAGCCCATTTGGCGCGGGTGAAAGCTTCATAGAGCTGTGGGCCGAGAGCATCTTGCAGGATGGTGTCTTTCCCAAGCTCACGTAGCGCTTCGGAAAGTGAACCGGGCAGTTCAGCAATGTTCATCGCCTGGCGTTCTTCTTGGGTCAGGTGATAAACATTTACATTATTCAGCGGTTCGGGCAAGGCCAGTTGGTGATCGATGCCGTCCAGGGCGGCTGCCAGCATAACGGTAAAGGCCAGGTATGGATTGGCAGAAGGGTCTGGGAAGCGCAACTCAGCGCGCATCGCTTTATCCTGTCCTTCTGTGTAGCGCGGAATGCGGATCAGGGCAGAGCGGTTGATTTGTGCCCAACCGACATAAACCGGCGCTTCATAACCAGGCACCAGGCGCTTGTAGGAGTTGACGGTCGGGGCAACTACTGCCGCCAGGGCACGCGCATGGGCGAGTTGACCGGCGATGAAGCCATACGCCAGCCCCGAGAGATGGTAAGTGTCATTCGGGTCGAAGAATAAATTCTCGCCGCTCGTGTTAAAGATGGATTGATGGCAGTGCATACCCGATCCATTGATTCCGAAAATCGGTTTGGGCATGAAGGAGGCGATCAAGTCATGACGGGCAGCGATGGCTTTGACCGTATATTTCATGGTCAGTACGTTGTCGGCGGTGCGTAAGGCATCGCCAAAGCGAAAATCGATTTCGTGCTGGCCAAGAGCAACTTCGTGATGCCCGGTTTCGACCTCCAGGCCCATACTCAGCAGAGCGTCCATCAATTCGGAGCGGACGCGAACTGCTTCGTCGTTGGCTGAGAAATCGAAATAACCGCCGACATCATGCGGGACAGGGTGAATGCTGGTTGCACCATTGCGCTTGAACAGGAAAAATTCCGGTTCTGGGCCGACATTGAAAGTCCAGCCGCGTTGTTTAACTTTCTCTAGCTGGCGTTTGAGTGCGCCGCGCGGATCGCCCGAGAAGGGGCTGCCATCCGGTTGAAAAATATAGCAGAAAACTCGCGCCCGACGTAGCTCAGGTGGGCTCCAAGGCAGGGTGGTATATGTGTCTGGGTCAATCACCAGGCGCATATCGCTTTCCTGGATGCGAGCAAAGCCCTCGACCGATGAGCCATCGAACCAGACGCCATCTTCCAGGGCGGCCGGGATACGGTGGGTTGGTATATCGACGCTTTTTACCGCGCCGGTGACATCTGTAAACTGCAACGATAAAAACTTTACTTGATCTTCCTTTATCTTGGCGAGCAAATCATTTGACGACATCCAGGTCTCTCCTCTAGACGAATATGGTATATTAACTCCATGAACACTTCTGCTAATTGTAAACGAACTGTCCGGCCTTTGTACGATTGGGAAATCTTGGAAGCGCAAAAGGTCTTTGGGGAAGGCTTAAGGTATGACCAGGTGCGCATCCACGAATGCGCCACCTGGACCAACAGCATGGATCGCTTGGGTCGTAAGCTCAAGGGGATGCCAGCAGTGGATATCAATAATGCCTTAACACTAGGAAACCACCTCTATTTTCCGGTTCGGATGCTAGAAGAAGCTGTTCCCGTCGGTCATTCGCAACATTATAAACTAGGTTGGTTGATTCACGAGTTAACTCATGCCTGGCAATTTCAACGCCTGGGCTGGCGATATTTGTGGATGGCTTTATCGGCGCAGTTCAAGGGAAAAGGGGCGGCGTATGATTTTGAGGGAGAGGATGGGCTGAAGAAGCGGCGGCGGGAAGCCTGGACGCTGGAGAAGTTCAACCTGGAACAACAGGGCGATATTGCCCGGACTTACTATGATCGGGTTTGCCGGAATATGGATGTCACCGCCTGGCAGCCGTATGTAGAAGAATTTCAGAAGACGGTTTGAGGCCCTTAATATCCTCAACGGGTAGTGTTATACTTGATCCATTGGGAGTGGTGGGGTCCCGGTGGGCTCCCCGGTCTTCAAAACCGGTGGCGGGTCGCGTGGCGGGCCGCGGTGGGTTCGACTCCCATCCACTCCCGCCAGATATTTAACTGGCTGGCGGGGCGCACCAGCAAATCAGCCAGGACTGATACAAGGGAAAAAGTATGTTGGTAGAGCAAGATAGTGATCTGTTCACCCGAATTGTTGGCAGGTATTTAAGGGTTGATGATGTTACGATAGGAAGCGAGCGGCAGAGTTACCTGGTCCGTTACCGGGGAGAACTGCTGGGTGATTCGGCTGAGGCGTATGATGGCCTGGCAGCTGCGCTTGGGCCGTACGATGTGACTCCCTTATTCAGAAAAGAGAAAGACCAGGCGGTGGTGCTGCTAATGAAAGGTAAGTTGAATCCGCAGCCCTCCAACCCGTGGGTCAACCTGGTGTTATTCAGCCTGACGGTAGTCAGTGTGCTTTATGCCGGGGCATTGTTCTCCTATAGTGGCCCAGCGCCAACCAGCCCAACAGAAAGCTTCCTGCTGCCGTTACGTTACCTGGCTGATGGTGTGCCTTTTGGCGTCTCGATGCTGGCGATCTTATTGGCGCATGAATTCGGTCATTATTTGGTGGCGCGTTATCACAAGACTTATGTGACCCTGCCGTACTTTATTCCACTGCCGATCAGCCCGCTGGGTACGATGGGGGCGGCAATATTAATGAAAGAGCCGCCAAAGAACCGGCGGATATTGTTGGATATCGGCCTGGCTGGGCCGGTGGCCGGTTTGGTGGTGGCGATTCCGGTGCTGTTGCTAGGCCTGTCGCTTTCGAAGGTAGAGTCGCTACCAGTGAGCATGGCGGGCAATTTCCAGGTGGAAGGCAACTCGATCCTGTACTTGTTGGCCAAGTACCTGGTATTCCAACAGTGGCTGCCAGCGCCGGCCGATTATGGCGGCCTGTCGCCGCTGGTTTATTGGGTCCGCTACTTTTTCACCGGGCTGCCAGCGCCTCTGGGTGGCATGGATGTGATCATCCACCCGGTAGCCTGGGCGGGGTGGGCCGGGCTGCTGGTGACTTCACTGAACCTGGTGCCGGTAGGGCAATTGGATGGAGGGCAAATCACCAATGCGATCTTTGGTCGAAAGGCACAATTGCTCTGGCCGTTTGTGATTATCGCCTTGGTATTGATGGGCTTTTTCTGGTCGGGCTGGTGGCTGTGGGCGGGCCTGGTGTTCCTGTTTGGCCGGATGATTGCTTCACCACTGGACGAGATCACGACACTCAATCCGGGGCGGAAGTGGCTGGCTGCCCTGGGGTTGGTGCTGTTTTTCCTGGTCTTTATCCCGGTGCCATTACAGATTTTCTGATTCACCCTAGGTTTTTTGTAACAGGCGGCAATGCAGGTTATGAGCATTGCCGCCTGCTTTTTTAATATCCAATTATTGCCCTTGGCCATGTAATTGAAATGAAATCGCGCTCGTTTTTTAAGTGGTAAGGTGATATTACCACTTGACAATTTTTTTTTCCATGCTAAACTATTTATGATTATGAGCACCGCAACTCGCTTCCAATCGCTTGAAAAGACCCGTTTATCTGATGAAGTGGCGCGCCAGATTGCTCAGGTTATCCGTGAGGGCCGTTATCAGCCCGGCCAGGTTCTGCCGGCCGAAAGAGAGATGTCTGCGCAATTCAATGTCAGTCGGCCTGTGCTGCGCGAAGCATTACGGATCCTGGAGATTCAAGGTTTGATTGAAATCCAGCATGGGCGAGGCGCTTTTGTCAAAAGCCATGGCACCGATATTCTGAATGTCCCAGTTGACCAGTGGTTGCGTGAGAATTACTCGCTCTTGCTGCAGTTTTATGAGGCGCGACTTTCAATTGAGCCGACTTGTGCTGCTCTTGCGGCTGAGCGCGCTACGGAAGAGGAAATCGCTTTCCTGCGCCAGCTCATGGCCGAAGAGGTTGAGCTTACCCAGGAAGAAAATGTTCCTACCTTTGTCAGCCTGGATATCGATTTACACACGGCAGTAACGAAAATGTCAGGAAATACTTTCCTGGCCCAAATGATGAATTCCCTGATCAATCCGGAAACCGATATGCGGAAAATCGTGCTGCGCCTACCTAGACACTTGCCGGTTGCGCATGGTGGTCACTCCAAAATCGTTGATGCTATTGCTCGGCATGATCCAGAGGCGGCCCGACAGGCAATGATTATTGCCCTGCAGGCACCTTTGAAGGCTATCAATATTTACTTAGCTGAGCGGAAGGAAACCGAAGATGCCTAAACGTCTTGCTGTGCTACATACCAGTTTCGTTTTTGTCAATGTTGAACCAGTGTTCAAGGATCTATTTAAAGAGCTGCTTCCTGAGGTTGGCATCGTCGATTTTGTGGATAGCGATGTGCTTGCCGCGGTTAATCGTGATGGCGGCATCAACCAATCGCATATCCGGCGTATGGTTCACCTTGCTCAGGCAGCTGAAGATGCCGGTGTTGATTTAATTTTCTCGGCTTGTTCGTCGTTAGGGCCCAGTATCGATGTTGCCCGGAGGATGGTAAATACGCCGATCATCAAAATTGACGATGCGATGACCCAGCGGGCTGTGGAGCTGGGCAGCACAATTGGTGTTATGGCGACGGTACCGACGACTCTGCCGCCGACTCTGGACCTGCTCAACCAGCAATCGCAGGCGCAGAATAAGCCGATTGTCACGAAAACACACCTGGTTGATGGGGCCTGGAGTGTGCTGATGGGTGGGGATCGAGCGCGTTACGACCGCATGGTGGCAGATGGGGCCCAGGTCCTTGCCCCTCAGGTTGACCTGATTGTGCTAGCGCAGGCATCGATGTCTCGCCTAGCGCCAATGCTGTCATCAGAAACCGGCAAACAAGTATTGAGCAGCCCGCGGCTGGCAGTGGAATATGTTAAGTCGCTATTAGAAAAAATGGGGAATGATTAAGTTGTTTTGCTGCAAGATCTTCATTCCGAGAAGAGGAGCGAAAAAAGGACGAAGGAGGTGCCCGAGGAACGATTAGTCGCCCACTGAAATCGATGTGAATTTTGAGCAACCAAGACTAACTAAATTATCTGGAGGAAGAAACATGAAACACGTAAAGTTTTTTGTTATGTTGCTGGTCCTGATGGCATTGGTCCTAACAGCCTGTGGCACAAAGGCAACTGAAGCGCCTGCTGCTGAAGAAGCCGCTCCAGCCGCAGAACAAGCTGCCGGTGAGCAGTTCTTCGTTTTCCTGCCCAAGGGCCTGGACAACCCTTATTGGGATGAGTGCCGCAAGGGTATGGAAGCAAAGATGGCCGAAATCGGCGTCAAAGCGGAGTTCCTTGGCCCCGAGAAATCGGATGCGACCAAGCAGGTTGAGATCTTCGAATCTGTGATTGCCCGTAAACCGGCTGCGATTGCTGTCTCACCGAATGACCCCAGCACCGTCAAAGACGCGATTCAGAAGGCCACGGACGCTGGTATCCCGGTCATCACCTGGGATGCTGACGCTCCCGATTCTGCTCGCTTGCTGTACATCGGCACCAACAATGTGGCTGCTGGACGTACTGCGGGTGAAGAACTGGCCAAGCTGCTGGGCGGCAAGGGCAAGGTTGCCATCATCAACGGCGCTTTGACCGCAGCCAATGCTCAGGAACGCGTTCAAGGCTTCAAAGAGGCTCTGGCTAACTATCCGGATATCGAAATCGTTGCGGATGAACCCACTGATGACGATCCTGCCAAGGCGCTGTCTGTGTCTGAACAACTGCTTCAGGCTCACCCAGACCTGGCTGCATTTTATGGCGTAACCGGCGTGGGTGTACCTGGTGCTGCTGGTGCAGTCAAGCAGGCGAACAAGTGCGACAGCGTGAAGGTTGTCGGTTTTGACGTGGTCCCGCAGGGTATTGAATTCATGCGCCAGGGCTGCGTAAGCGCTTTGATTTCTCAGCGCCCCTATGGGATGACTGCTCAAGCGTTAGAGATCATGGTTGGCCTGGCTAAGGGCGAGAAACCTGAGTCGACCAACGTTGACACCGGCGTGGAAGTTGTCTTTCCTGACACGCTCGAAGAGTTCCTCAAGACCAGCCACTAGTCTTAAGCTGGCCTGACCAGAATGGCATTCTGACGGCAGAAATCTCCCTCCTGTCGTCAGAATGCCAGAGGAGGAAAACCATTCATGCCAGAGAGTGCTGTTCTACAGATGCTTGGGATTCGGAAGTCCTTTCCAGGCGTACAGGCGCTGGACGGAGTTGACCTGGAAGTGCGGCCCGGCGAAGTTATGGCCCTGGTCGGGGAAAACGGCGCCGGAAAATCCACCCTGATCAAGATTCTGGCCGGCGCACACCATGCGGACGAAGGTGAGATTTACATTAAGGGACAGGCGGTAAAGATCCCTTCGCCGCATGCTGCCCAGGCATTGGGAGTGGCTGTGATTTACCAGGAATTGAACCTGGCCGAATCTGTCAGTATTGCCGAAAATATTTTTGTCGGGCGGGAGTACCGTAACCGGTTCGGATTTGTTGATTATAAAGCGATGAATGAGCATGCCAGTCAATGGCTGGATGCTCTGCACATCAATATTGACCCTCGCACTCAACTGCGCAAATTAGGTATTGCTCGGAAGCAAATGGTAGAGATTGCCAAAGCGCTTTCGCTCGATGCAAGTATTATTGTGATGGACGAACCAACTTCGTCTCTGCCAACAGCAACCTCCAAACCGACTGACCTAAATGAAGTTGAAGTATTGCTCGACCTGATTCTGAAGTTGCGTGATCGGGGCAAGGCAGTTATTTATATCTCCCATCGGATGGGAGAGATCTTTCGAATCAGTGATCGGATCACGGTGCTTCGAGATGGGAAGCTGGTGGGCGTGCGGGAAACGGCCAAGACCAACCCCGACGAAATTGTTTCGATGATGGTTGGCCGTAAACTTGAAGACCTGTATGGTCATCCTGAGTCACCCGCCATTGGTGAGAAAGTATTGGAAGTGCGCAGGTTGAGCCAGATCGGGCGCTTGCACGATATTAGTTTCGATGTCCGGGCAGGTGAAATACTTGGTGTAGCTGGACTGGTAGGGGCTGGGCGAAGCGAAACAGCCCGCGCTATTTTTGGGGCAGACTCACGTGATAGCGGTGAAATCCTAATGGACGGCAAACCGGTTTCGATCAAGAGTCCAATGGATGCTATCCAGGCTGGGATAGGTTTTTTGCCAGAAGATCGCAAACTTCAAGGCCTGTTTTTAGGAATGTCCATTCGTTTAAATGTTACTGCTGCCAACCTTGGGGAAATCAGCCGTTCAGGCTTGTTGCAGTTCAACAAAGAGCGCGATCTCTCCTCAAAATTTGTCCGGCAACTCAAAATAAAGACACCTTCAATTGAACAGAAGGCGCGTAACTTGAGCGGCGGCAACCAGCAAAAGGTTGTGATTGCTAAATGGTTGATGGTAAAGCCAAAGGTATTAATCCTGGACGAGCCGACACGCGGCGTCGACGTCGGCGCGAAAATGGAAATTTACAACCTTATGCATGAAATGGCCAGCCAGGGGATGGCTGTTATTATGATCTCCTCAGAATTGCCCGAGATTCTTGGAATGAGCGACCGGATCTTGGTTCTGCGAGAAGGCAGGGCAATGGGCATCTTGCCGCGCGCTGGTGCCACGGAAGAGCAAATTATGACCCTGGCGACCGGGGTGAAGGCGGAGGTAATTTAAGCATGAGCATCGAACAAAACCAAATTCCATTGCCACCCGAATCGGCTGCGAGCGATACCGTTCGAAAGCGTGCCAATCCTATAATGCACCTGTTTCGAGCGCGAGAAGCCGGGATTGCACTGGTGGTGTTGATTATTATAGTCGCATTGTCGCTGGCTTCACCGAATTTCGCCACTGCCAGCAACTTGGCGATTGTTGCTCGCATTATTGCTTTGAACTCGATCATAGCGATGGGCATGACGCTGGTCATCCTGCTGGGTGGGATTGATCTTTCAGTTGGCTCGGTTGTCGCCTTGGCCTCCGTGGTCGTCGGTTTTGTAATGGTCAAATTGGGGCTGCCAATCTGGGCCAGCTTGTTGATCGGCATCTTGATGGGAGTGCTGGTTGGGGCTATTAATGGCACCTTGGTAGTCAAGACAGGCGTGCCGCCATTTATTATCACGCTGGGTATGATGGGCCTGGCACGAGGCTTTGCCCTCGTGATCACCAAAGGTTCAACGGTCAGCGGCTTACCAGAATCATACTTAAAGCTTGGCCAGGGATATTGGGGTTTGGTTCCCTATCCAGTGATTATCATGCTTGTTCTGGCGGTGATAGTTCACATTGTTCTGAGTAGAACGACATTTGGCCGGCGGATCTATTTCATCGGTTCAAATGAAGATGCAGCCAGGCTCTCCGGTATCAATGTTAACCGGATTAAAATCCTTGTTTTCACAATCTGCTCTTCCTTGGCAGCGATTGAAGCGGTGATTGAAACTGCGCGCATGAGCACTGCTCAACCTGCCTCTGGGACTGGCTATGAATTAACTGCGATTGGCGCGGTGATTATTGGCGGCGCGAGCATGCTGGGTGGCGAGGGCACGGTGCTGGGAACAATCCTAGGAGCCACGCTGCTTGGCTTGATCACTAACGGTCTGATTCTGCTGGGCGTATCAGCATATTGGCAGCAGGTGTTCAGTGGTGCAATTATTATCCTGGCGGTTGCGCTCGATACCTGGCGGCGCCGGCGAGCTGGATAATCTGTGTACACTGATTAAGACCCCGTAATAACGGGATAACCAAATATCGAAAAAGGAGTATGTAACCATGGATCTTGAAAATAAAGTCATCGTCATCACCGGAGCTGGGCGAGGCCTCGGGGCCGCCACGGCTGAATTGTGCGCCAAGCACGGTGCTAAAGTAGTTGCCTCGGATATTAATGATGAATGGGGCAACAGTACAGTTAGCCGGCTGCGCGCTCAGGGGTTGGAAGTTTCTTACCTGCACACAGATGTCACCAAGGAGGCTGATGTTGAGGCATTGGTGAAGTTTGCGGTTGATAAATATGGCAAACTGGATGGCATCGTTAACAATGCCGCCACAATCGTGGTCGGAAAAGTCGCCGACATGACGGCCGAAGGATGGGACCTGCAAATCCGGGTGAACCTGACTGGGCCTTTCTATGGTTGTAAGCATGCCATCCGCCAATTCTTGAAGCAGGGCGGGGGCGGCTCGATTGTCAACATCGGCTCGATTTCGGCCGTTGTTGGCATGCCAGAACAACCTGGCTACTGCGCTTCAAAAGGCGGTATCTTCCAGTTGACCCGCCAGATCGCCATTGACTATGCCAAGGATAATATTCGCTGCAATACCATTGGGCCAGGTTCTATCGAGGGTGAATTTGTAGACATTTACTTGAATAACCAGTCAAATCCAACCACTGCGCGCGATGTTATTGTCGGCAACCACCCGATTGGGCGCATGGCCACTCCATACGAGATCGCTGAAACTATCGTGTTTATGCTTTCCGATCGCTCCAGCTTCGTAACCGGAGCAAACCTCCAGGTTGATGGGGCTTACTCTACTAAATAATCTTCTCTCCTCAGTCTTCGCCGCGGCCTGGTGGGCTGATCTCCCCAGGCCGCGGCCGGGGAACCGGTGTAGAGCGCAGTGAGCTTGTGAAACCCGAGCGTATTCTAATCAGTGAAGCAATGAGGCAGCTCCCGCCAGAATGGTCGGTTGATTTACTGCCCG
>JAYRWF010000172.1:0-3191 GCA_041918195.1 Anaerolineales bacterium | reverse complement strand
GGTAGCCAACCGGTGAAATCAAGATCGCATGGGCAATCAAGATTAGCAGGCCGAGTGAGATGAGCACCATCCAGCCGCCTTCCGACCATTTTCCGACAATCTGACCGACAAAAATAGCCGCCGCCAGGCCAGCCGCGATTGTCGCGCCAGTTGCGCCAACCTTTCGCTGCCAGCCGGTCTGGCTGAGCAAGATATGCTTGCGGATCGCCAGGCCCATCGCCATAATCGGTAAAAATACCCCGACGCCATAGTAGGGCACTGCCAGGCTGGTCCTACCGCGCACCAGGAATTGAATCAGGATCGCGGCAATCACTGCAGCAGTCACCGGGCGGGTGAAGGTGCCCTTCGGATTGCGATAAACGACAATCTCAGGAATTTCCCCAATTGCCACGTTGCGCCAGGCCATCGACTGCAGGTCCTGGTAAGCAGTCATTGATGCCCCAGCCAGCAAGGCGACCGCCAGGAACTGGTAGACCCAAAACAAGACGATTCCGCCGGGGACCTGGCCAAAGCCAATCCAGGCCAAATTACCGACCAGCGAACGCCCTAAGGTGCCATCAAAAGCATTGAAATGGATCGCCGAAGCAGAGAGGAACAGAGTCGTCAAGCCGCCGTAGAACAAGAACGAGGTCTGGACGAATCGGCCAATCCCGGTTTTTCCACTGAAAAAAAGCCACAGTTTTTTCAGGTGCGGCAGGCGGCGCTTGCCCCAGACAACCAGGGCAGCATCTTCATCCTTTACGAATTGAATTCCATCCGACATGGCTTCCAGACCGCTGAGCGCCACCATGCCTTTCATCGATGCCGTCAGCAGGTGGTACATCGCCTGGCCCAGGGTGGGCGTCTCAGGTCGAACCAGGTCAGGCAAGGGTGGAACGCTACGCGCCGCAGCCAGAAAAACACCCACCGCCAGAGTCAGCGTCATTAACAGAAATACGCCCAAGAGAATGAAAACCACCTGCGCGGATTCTCCCCGGCCCCGAATGGTCAAATACCAGGTGGTGAGCGCCAGCAGCGCCCCGATCAGGAAGTGCCAGTACCAGGGGATATGATAGGAATTGGTAACCGAGAGAAGCTGGTCAACCCCGGAAAGGGTCGAGACCACGATGGTTAGGATGTAATCCTGGATCAGCACGACCGCCACGATCAGGCTGAGGGAAGCCCCCAGGTAACGCATCGAAGCGGTGAAAGAGCCGCCGCCCTCCCTGAAGACCCCCAATGAATAGATATACAAAACGCCAAAGACAAAATTGGCCAGTGCGATCACCGCGACGGCGATGTAGGCATAGCGCTGCAGGCCGTAAGGATGCAGCGCGCTCATCATTTCTCCGGTGGCGTAGAAATACGAGGTGAAATAATCGACCCCGAAGAGGGCGATGGCTGCCAGCAGGCCGACCTGGCCGGCGCCGTGGACATGAATATCTTCCTGGCGTTCGCGCGGCGCCAGCCGGTAGGCGAAGGCCAGGAAGAGGATTAACAGCAGGATGGAGAAAGCCACAAGGAGTTATTTTACTACCATTTCCACCTTCTCCGATTATTTCGGCTCCAGCCGGAGCAGGTTGAATTTTCCCTGCTCGACATCGGAACGCAGCCAATTCGAGGGATGATACGTGAACGTACGCCAGGCTTCGATGAAATCATCATAATGCGGCGACATTGGATGGCCGCTCTGTCCAACGCTATGGACCATCTGCGAGGCGGATAGATTACTCAGGTCAATCACCTGGCGCAAGGCTGGGATACAAAAGACATCGAATGGTTTACTGACCGACCAGCAGGTTTTCTGGACCACGCTCTCGCTGCCATTGACCGGGAAGGGACCGCGGTTGAAAATGTTTTCGATCAGGCTAATTCCCGATTTCCCCAAGGTGGCGTTCTGGAAAAAGATTGTGTGTACTTCGCCCCACTGCCAGCGATCCAACAGCGCGCCGTAGGTCTCGACGCCCTCCTGGTAGGCTTTCTCAAAGGCGCTCTTCAGGATCGCATCACGGCGCTCCTGGACATCCGGCGTCGCCAGGTCGTCCCACCAGGCGTTGTCCGGCTTTTGGAGCAGGTGGTAGACGACATCTTCGGTTTCGGTGCCGCCGGAGGGCATCAGGTCTTTGGAAAGTTGGTCAGCGAAGATTTCTTCCACCAGGCTCTTCCAGAAAAGGGCATACAAAAGCTGCGTTGCGCTATCCAGCGTGGCCTGGCCATCCCATTCCAGCAGGCGGTTGCGCGCCGCAGTGACCTGCGGGTCATCAAATGATAGCGCCTGCAGGTACGGCATCAGTTCCAGGGCATGCAGCGACTGATTATCGGTTTGGAAGGCCTGTAGATCGGCCAGGCTGATCTGATCCGAGTCGCCCAAGATTAATTCGGTAATCCGGGCAGCACGCTGACCCATATCATAATCCATGCTAATCAGGTAAGGATAATCTTCCTCCCGAACCTGGGGATTATTGGCGGTAACGATAAAACCTTGCTTTGGGTTGAAGACGCGCGGCGCCTGATCGTAGGGGATGAAACCCCTCCAGGCGTAGTCATCGTTCCAACCTGGGACCGGCAGCGTCCCATCGCCTTTGGCGCGCAGGGGTACTTTTCCGGGCATGACATAACCAATATTGCCATCGACATCAGCGTAAAGCCAATTCTGTTTACCGGCATCAAAATATTGCAACGCCTGGTTGAACTCGGCCCAGTTTTGAGCCCGGTTCACCAGGGCTACCGCCTGCAGCGAGCGGATCGGCTCGAGCGCTGGCCAGGCATAGACCAGAACGTATGGCTGGGGCCGGTCAGCCTCGTAGGTAAATGGCCTTTGGCTGGTAATCACATCCGAGCCAACCACGCCATGCCGGGTGCTGCGCACGGTGATCACCACCGGCTCGTCCTGGCCGCGCACCTGGATCACTTCCTGGCGCAGCTCCATTTCGACCCATTTTCCATTTACTTCGTACTGGTTCGGATTGTCGGGGTTGATTCGCTCAATAAAAACATCTTCGGCATCAAAGGATGCGTTCGTCAGGCCCCAGGCAATCCGGTCATTATGGCCGATCAAGATGCCTGGAACGCCGGGCAAGGAGAAGCCGCGGAAATTTTCGAGACAAGCCGAGCTTTTCTCGATGCAGTGCAGGCCAATTTCGTACCACAAAGCCGGCAGGTTGACCGCCATGTGGGGATCATTCGCCAGGATCGGCTTGCCAGTGACGGTG
>JAYRWF010000171.1:0-2949 GCA_041918195.1 Anaerolineales bacterium | reverse complement strand
AGCCGGTTTCAGGCTGCCAGCAAGGGTGAAGATCTGGTCTCGGATCCGTGAGATTTTATCTGGAATCGGGATTAATATGCTGAGATTATCTGGGGAGAAACCAAATACCACACTGTCCTCGCCCAGGGTGTCGCGTTGAATATTCTCATCGGGAATCTCCCGGGCGGCCAGTGCCAGGCGAATGACATCGTTGAGCTCCAGGTTGGTGTCGATCCCCGAAGCAAGCTCTTTATACAAGGTCGGTGCTTTTTGGATCATGGTTGGCAACATATCTGCGGTGAGCATTCGTTCTCGGATACCCATAATCACTTGCTGCTGCCGGACAGCTCGGTCAAAATCGCCGCCTTCCGTGTAGCGTGCCCGAGCATAGGCCAGCGCCCAGGCGCCGGGCAAAGCCTGTCTGCCGGGTTGGAGTGTCTTTTTGGTTTTCACGCCTTCTCCGCCGAGCAAGTCGATGGTGATCCGATCTGGCACATTGATTTCCACGCCGCCGATTTCGTCGATGAAACGTTCGAAAGCGCCAAAATCGATCTGCGCGTAATAATTAATTGGCACACCCAGAAACTGCTCGACGGTCTTGGTCGCCAAGGCAGGCCCACCTCCGGGTAGTTTGTATGCCTCGCCCAGGTAGTAGGCAGTGTTTATCTTGCCATGTTTGAAACCAGGGATCGGCACCCACATATCGCGCGGGATGGATAGGATACCAGCAGTCTTGGTGCTGACATCCATGGTGAGCAGAATCATGGTATCACTGCGCGGATAATCTTTCTGCGTTTCCCAATCACGATAATCGAGTCCCATCAGTAAAATCGTCACCCGGCCTGCGCCATCCCAGGGTAGCAGGGAAGGGGAGATTTCGGCCAGCTCGATCTGCTTGGGTTGGATCAAGGCGGGCGAGGTTTCTCCAGCCTCGGGGAAGGTCGGGGTGGCTTGCGGATCGACGAGCACAGGCGCCGGGCGGGAAAAGACTTTCTGGCTGAGCATCCAGCCGCGCACAAGCCAGAAGGCTCCAGCAGCGCTCAGGATTGCCAGGCTGAAGACGACTACGCCCAGGGATAAACGGATGATGAGGGTTTTGGTCTTGCCGGAAGATGGGTTCATGGCGTTGGGTTGCCAGGTTCCGCCGGTTGGGTCTCCGTTGGAGTCGGGGTTTCCGTTGGCGGTTCTGGGGTTGGGGTGTCTGGCGCAGGTGGGGTATCGGTAGGTGGTAGTGGCGTATCCGTTGTCGTTGGCACTGTCGCGGTTGGTGGGAGACCAGTCCAGGTCGGCGTCAGTGTAAAGGTTGGCGTCGGGCTTCCCTCCAAGGTCGGTGTAGGCGGAGCGCAGCGCAGCGCCGACTCTTCCAGTCTACTGTTAAGTGCTGCATCGGGACGAATCGAGGCTGCAGCCTGGAATTGCTCGAAGGCCGCGCACCAATCTTCTTGTATGGCTAGTTGATTGCCAAGTTGGATCAACGCGCCGCGATAGCGTTCAACTGCTGTCCATCCTGATCCATCGCGCAGGTAGGGCATCGCAGAGGCCACCTGGCTGAAATACTCCACTGCCAGCTCCGGATAAGCTTCCCAGAAGCTTGAGCCGTAAAGATAGAGCCTGGCCATGTTGCGGGCTACGCTGGCTTCGAGATCCAGCGGCCCGAAGTTTTCGGCCAGCCCGAGATCATAGATGCCACCTTGCAGATCGCCGTGCTGGTAAATTTTCTCAACCCCATTTTGGCGTAGTGCCAGATAGAGCAGGCCATCGACCCGGGCGACTTCATAGGTTGGCTCATCGGCGCGCAGGCCGATCAGGCTTTCAATCACCGCCGTCCAGTCCCCGGTTCCCAGATATTCAAGCGCTAAGGCCAGGCGATCTTGGACCGGTCGCAGGTCGCGGGTTGGGGTCAGTGTTACGGTTGGAGTGGGTGTGACCGGGGTTGGGGTGGCTGTGGCATACAAAATGGTCAGGAGGCTGGCCATTTTGTCGGCCAATCCAGGGTAGCCAGGATCTTGCTCAAAGACAAACTCAAATCGCTGGCGGGCAATTGGATAACGACCGGCGTCAAAATCGCTGACCCCCAGATCGAATTGCTCTTTGAGCGACAAAGCCAGGCTTTCAGCCCTCAATACGTCGGCTGCTTTTTGCCCTGAACGATAGCCGGCTAATCCTCCCCCAGCCCCGGCGGCGCACAGGAACAGGATCACCGCAAGCAACCACAGCCAGGTTCGCCGAGTCGCTTTTAACCGCATTTCTGGCTTTTCGGGCGTCTCCAGTTGTTTTGATGCACCGTTAAGTTTGCTCGGTTGGGTGTCGCCAAGATCAGGGTTTTGCATGGTTATCTACCCTGGCTAAGACGCCAGTAGGGAACGAAATGTTCCCGTGAGCAGTATACCATCTACTGGATAAAACTTGTGGCGGTTGGGGTAGCCCCAACCGCCACAAGTTTCGCACTGGTTTGAAATACCTGGTATTGCTGCCAGCTTATACCAGGCGGGCGTTCAAGTGGATTTCTACTGCAGCCAGGGCAGCCGAAACCGGGCAATTCACTTTTGTGGCTTCCGCCAGTTCCTGGAATTGGTCTTCACCGATCCCGGGCACTTCGGCGCTGCACTCTAGCTCAATCAAGGTGATTCTCGACTTGCCGTCAACTTTTCCGAGATGAACTTTGGCAGTCGTCTGAATTAGCACTGGCGTAAAACCAGCTCTGCCGAGCCCGGCGCTGAGCGCCATCGAAAAGCAGCCAGCGTGCGCCGCGCCAATCAATTCTTCCGGGTTTGTACCGGGTTCTTCTTCCCAGCGTGTGGCAAAGCTGAACGGGCCATCGAATGCGCCGCTGCCGAGTTTCATCTGCCCTTTACCGGTGTTTAAATTTCCTTCCCAGGTCGCGGTTGAGGTTCGAATAGGCATTGTGGTTCTCCTGTAGGTTTCCTTATCGTATTCTCAATTAGTCGGTAAGTCCAAACTCATAATCGT
>JAYRWF010000170.1:0-1889 GCA_041918195.1 Anaerolineales bacterium | reverse complement strand
TCCTCGAACCAATCTTGATAAATAGCAGCCAAAATTCCTTCGTTGGCAAGCTGTGGATCATCGGCAAAAGCCGGCAGTTCCAGCGTCCATTGGTAGATCATCCCTAAAGATACTTCTGCCAGGTCCACCTGTGCATGCGCTCGGTATAGCGCCAGGGCGATCGCATAGCTGCTGTCCCAGGTCAGCGGCTCAGGCTCATCTCCAGCATCCAGCAGAAAGGGTGAAATCTCGCTCAAGGTAGTTTTCAGGCTCCAAACAACAACGAGTTCAATTATACCGCCTTTAACCGGGCAATTTTTATTGATAAAAACAAATATATATTTTCCCAATTCCTGTTTTGGGCTATAATCGGCTCGTGAAGACTTCTCGTCAATTACTCTTGGAGTACCTCCAGGCCCAGCAAGCTGTTACAGCCGCGGAGATCAGCCGTGCGATGCAGATGACCGAGGCGAATGCCCGCCACCACCTCAACCTGCTAATCCAGCAAGGCCTGGTCGCTGTGATCGGTAAACGCCCCGCCCATGGCAAAGGCCGGCCGGTCCTGGTCTATGGCCTCTCCGAACAGGCAGCCGGAAACAACCTGGCGATCCTGACCGGTGCAATATTGGAATTATGGAGCAACGAGCTCACTTCCCCGGATTACGACCAGCGCATCTCCCAATTGGCCAATCAGCTCCTTGTCGCCCTGTCTGGCGATTCATCCCGGCCTCCCAGCCCCCATCTCACCCAGCGCCTATACCAGGCCATCCGCCTGCTGAACCAGGCCCATTACGCCGCCCGCTGGGAGGCCCATGCCCTGGCCCCTCATATTATCTTCGGCCGCTGCCCCTACCTGCAGGTCACCAGTACGCACCCCGAGATCTGCCAACTCGATCGCCGCCTGATTGAGCAGCTTACCGGCGCGCCAGCCGAACAAGTCGCCCGCTTGCACCCAGACCGGCGCGGCCTGCCGCAGTGTATTTTCGTCTTGAAAAAAACAGCCGAAAAACCTCGCCCTGCGCCTACCCCCAGGTCGCTCTGATCAATTCCGGCAGCGTTATCCCAGCCGAGCCTTGTAAGGCATACGCTGCATAGCAGGTTAGTGGGGTCTCTTCTGGGTTGATCTCCACAATTGGCGTCCCACACTGATGCGCCAGCGCCGGCAGCGCCGCCGCCGGGTAAACAATCCCCGATGTCCCAACTGAGAAAAATAAATCACAACTCAACGCCGCTTCCCAGGCCTGTTCCAGCGCGGCTGGCGGTAAATTCTCGCCAAACCAGACTACATCCGGGCGCAGCATCCCACCGCACTCGGTGCAGCGTGGCGGGATTTCACCTTCCTCCTGCCAGGTTTCCACAACCCGGCCCTCCCGGAAGCACTTTGCCCGCCAGATATTCCCATGCAGCTCGATAATCTTCGCACTGCCAGCCTGGCGGTGCAGCCCATCCACGTTCTGAGTAACCAGGGTGAAATCCGCTAGCCGGCGTTCCATTTCCGCCAGCGCCGCATGCCCAGGATTAGGTTTCGCCTGGCCAATCAGCCCCCGCCTCCAGGCATACCACTCCCACACCAGGCGCGGGTTACGCTCAAAAGCCTCCCGCGTCGCTAGCTCCTCGGGCCGGTAGCGCGACCACAAGCCCGTCTGAGCGTCGCGGAAGGTTGGCACTCCGCTTTCGGCCGAAATCCCCGCCCCGGTTAGCACCGTCACCGACCGAGCTGATCGCAAGCGAACGACCAGTTCCGCCGGGATTTCTAGCAGCGCGCCACCCATTTTTCGCCTGGCCCTACGCTGGCATGCGGTGCTTCATCCAATAGCGCCGGATACCGGGTACAGACACTACCGGTGGATTGGCCAAACCATAGGCTTGGATTTGAATGGGCGCCAGGCCTTCTGCTTGCATCTGGCTAT
>JAYRWF010000169.1:0-2697 GCA_041918195.1 Anaerolineales bacterium | reverse complement strand
TGATTAATACCCTCTTCCCGGTAATTTCCAAAGCCCTTGGCCTGGATGTCGGCGCGCTGGGCACCCTGTCGAGTATCAGCAAGTGGGCGCGCATGCTGTTCGGCACCTTGTGGGCCATTGCAGGCGATAGGTTCGGTCGCAAGAATATCCTGGTCTGGATGACCGGTTTGTGGGGCTTGTGGACTGCGGCTGCTGGTTTCGCCCAGAACTATACGCAGTTGTTGATCCTGTATTCGATCGGTGTTATCGGTACCGTGGCCGCGGAACCGATCCAGAATGGCCTGATGGTGGACATGTTCGATGAAGAGGAGCGCGGCAAGGCTTACGGTTCGCTGCGCACGATCGGCGTGGCCGCCAGCCTGATCCTGACTCCCTTGATTGGCCAGCTTGCCAATTGGCCTACGCCAGAGAATGGCTGGCGGATCGGCATGTACATTATGGGTGGCCTCAGCCTGATCAGCGGTATCCTGCTGCTGGTCTTCCTCAAAGAGCCGCCCCGCCGCATCGTTGTCGGTGATCCGGATGCTGGCAAGTTTAAACTTGCGGACATCAAAGAAATCGTCAAGATCCCGTCGTTCTGGCTGTTTGCGGTCATGCTGCTGTTTGTCACCTCGATGGTATTCTTTGCCTTCATGGTCACCTACTTTGTGAATGTACGTGGTTGGGAGACTCCTGCGGCGGCGATCCTCTACACGGTCTTCATGGCTGGCTGGGCGGTTGGCGGCTTCACCGGTGGCGCCCTGGGTGACTTCTTCCAGAAGAAATTCGGGGATAAGGGCCGGATCATGTTCATGCAGATCTACCTGGCATCCTGGGCAGTCGCGACCTATGTCTTTCTACAGTTTGACTGGGGCCAGGGCATCGTGGTCTATATCATAGCCTTCATCACCGGAATGATCGGCTCGTGGGGTTTCTCGGGCGCAGTGCTGCCAATGGTCGGCCAGATTGTGGAGCCACAGTATGCGGCCACCACCTTTGCCTTGCTCTTTTCCTTTATTCAAGGTGCGATCACAGCGATCTACTTGCTGCTGATCAAACCGCTGGCGACTGCGCTAGGCAGCCTGGACAAAGTCTTTCTCTACATGCTCACCCTGCCGTACGCAATCAACGCGGTCTTCTGGTTCTTGTTCTACCTGACCTATCCTAAGGATGTGGCCAGGCGACGGGCCAAGATGGCACAGCGAAACCAATAACAAACGGGTACGCAGTCTCCAGGCTAGTGATCCTATCCAGCAGGCGGCGGATGTGTCGGAAGGTATATCCGCCGCCCAATTCCTGAAAATTGGAGATTTTGCGGCGACCGGCGAATATCGAATTCAGATGAGGGGTTGACCTACTATCGGGAGGTGATATGCTCTACCCAATTCAAAATAACGTTCGAAACAAACTCGATCTTTCCGGCATTTGGGATTTCAAGATCGATCCCGGGGAAGTTGGCGAGGCAAGTGGCTGGGCAACTGGGCTGGAAGGGGCGCGCCCGATGGCCGTGCCCGGCAGTTGGAATGAACAGTACGATGATCTTTTCGGCTACCTGGATTTAGCCTGGTATGTCAAAAAGGTCTATGTGCCGGCAGGTTGGAAAGGCCAGCGGGTGTTTTTGCGGGTCGGCTCGGCTGTTTACACCGGCACGGTTTATCTGAATGGGGATAAGATCGGTGTACACGAAGGCGGGCACCTGCCCTTTGCGTTTGAGATTACCGGCCAGATCAAGTGGGGGGAAGAAAACATTGTCGCCATCAGCGTTGAGAACGTCCTGAAACCGGCAAGGGTTCCGTCTGGT
Organism: Anaerolineales bacterium; assembly: GCA_041918195.1. Lineage (GTDB taxonomy): Bacteria > Chloroflexota > Anaerolineae > Anaerolineales > UBA4823 > CAZAGA01. Next base: position 917 of record JAYRWF010000169.1, on the reverse strand, counting down.
AATATGCCCGGTTCAGATATGAGCTTATTTGCAAGCACTCCAAAGACTACCTACGATTTTTATCCATTTGCCGGCATTCACCGGCCAGTGGTGCTGTATTCGGTTCCGCAGACTTACATTGAGGATGTGACGGTTGTGACCGGGATTCGCGGGACGGATGGGAGCGTGAAAGTAACAGTCAAGCTGAATGATGTAGTTTCGGGGAAGGGTACGGTCGTGCTGAAAGGTGGGGAAGCGATGCTCCGGGCTGACCTGTCCTTCGCAAAGGGTGTGGCTGAGGCAACGTTGGTCGTACCAGGCGCGCACCTGTGGTCGGATAAAGACCCGTACCTGTACGACCTGGTGGTGACAAGCGAAGACGACCAGTACAGTCTGAAGGTGGGCATCCGGACGATCGCGGTAGAGGGCGGCAAGATCTTGCTGAACGGCCAGCCGGTCCAGTTGAATGGTTTTGGCCGGCACGAGGATTTCATTGCCAGCGGCAAGGGGTTGAACATCCCGCTGATGGTAAAAGATTACCAACTGATGCGTTGGACGGGGGCCAACAGCTACCGCACCTCGCATTATCCCTACAGCGAAGAAGAGATGGACCTGGCGGACCGTGAGGGCTTCCTGATTATCGATGAAATCCCGGCGGTCAGTTTACAGATGGCGGATGAAGCCAACAGTCCCGAGCGATTGCGGATGTGCCTGCAACAAATTGAGGAGATGATTACTCGGGATAAGAACCACCCAGCGGTAGTGATGTGGTGCGTGGCGAATGAGCCGATGCCGAAGGGTTTTTCAGTGGGTGCGATGGGCGAAAGCAACCTCACCATGGAAGAGTTAAACATCCCGGGCAAGATTTTCCTGGAAACCGAGATTGACCGGGCACGCGAGCTGGACCCGACGCGTTTGGTGACGATTGTGACTGTGAT
>JAYRWF010000168.1:0-7154 GCA_041918195.1 Anaerolineales bacterium | reverse complement strand
ATTGTCTGGTCGCCTTCCAGGCCAAATTTTATGTTGGGAAGCTCTTTATCCGAAGCGACACGTAGTGGATTTTGGCGTTCATAACCCTCGATGGTTGTTGGAATGCCCTTCGAGTCGGCTTCGCCTACCCCCGATTCGCCTGGCCTAGCCGGAACAATCTCCTCGCCCGGTTTGGCCAGGAAGGTTTCGCCTTCCGGGCTGATCAGCCATAGGGCATACGTGCCATCTGCAGACTTGAATGCCGTCCAGCTATACGACTTGGCGTTTTCCGGCAGGTAAGTAACTTTTAGAATATCTTCGAGAGCCTGCTCTTTGGTTAAGAGATGGCCATCGCCGTAATTTGTAAAGGCTACATAAACAGTGAAAATCAGGGGATAGATAACAAACAGGATTAAGAAGGATAAACCCAGCGCCATCCAGCGATAAGCAAACGCTTTGGGATGAAGAAAGATCACGTTCAGCATCACCGCGATCACCGCCAACACTGAACCAAGCTGGGTAAATCCCAGGCCAAAGGCTCGAATAATGAACCAGCCAATGGCGATATCAAACAGGGCAATGAGCAGGAATCGGATCAAAAATCCGGTCGACTTTTCCTCAGGCTTGGACTGCATGGATGTCACCTCCCAGGAAAAACTGAGCTGCTTTTGAAGAGAAGACCGATGAGGTCACATCGGTCTTCTCTTATTTTAGAAACGGGTTACGGAAGTACGATCGTCAGAATGTTGGTGGCTGGGTCAAATTCGAAGCTGACTTCGCCATCGGCGGCCAGGGTGAACTTGTAGTTATCGCCATCCTGCTTGCCGTCCATGCCGTAGTTCAGCGTCCAGGAGCCATCCATAGCGACCTTGGCTTCGTAATCGCCAGCGGTCAGCGCAAACGGGCCGCTGCGCCAGATGCCATCCTCGCCCTTGGTCATGGCGGTGGCGTCACAGTCGGGCGCCCAGTCAGCGGCGCAACCAGCCTGGGCCTGGTAAGAACCGGGCACGTTGACCATGCCGGCCTTGGCGCCGGAGATCAGGCTGCGAATTTTGACGCCAGCGTCCTTGAGGGCCGCTTCAGCATCCTGCTTGCCCTGGATGACCAGGGTGATCGCGTCGCTCCAGTTGCCCCACACCGAGCCCATCGCCGGGATAGCGGGCATCATCGTGGCCTTCTCGCCAGCTACGCTCATCGCCAACAGGTCCGCATCTTCCGTCTTCTCAAGCACGGGGATATAAGCCGACGGGCGCTGACCAACGTTGTACAGCTCGCCCATCACCTCTTCGGTGGCAACGAACTCAGTCAGGAAGGCCTGGGCCAACAGGACGTTTTCGCTCTTGCCGTTGATGAAGAAGCCCTGGGTGCCCGCGAACGGGTAACCGCCGCCAGGGAAGTTGGTGACCGCGTAGGGGATGCCCGACTCACGGATGCGGCTGATAGCCCACGGGCCAGCCATGATGAAGGGAACTTCGCCAGTCTCGAACAGGGCATGGTTGTTAGCCCAGTCGGTATCGGTCGGCAGGTTACCCGCGGCAACATTGTCGCCCACCCACTTGGCGGCGGCGATCATACCTTCGCTGTCAACGCCCAGGTCCTGGGGATTCCAGTTGCCGGCGTCGTCTTTGCCGAAGATATAGCCGCCGAAGGCGGTGAACAGCGGGTACAGGTCATAGGTTGTGCCGGATAAAGCCATGATGTAGGTGACTTTACCTTCGGCCTTTAGCGCCTCGCCAACCGTCTGCACCTCTTCCCAGGTGGTGGGTGGAGTGGCGACCAGGTCGGTGTTATAGAAGAAGCCCAGGTTTTCCGTCGCATACGGCATGCAGTACAGGACGCCATTGAAGGTGCAGGCGCTCAGGGCATTGGCGACGAACTGGTCTTGCTTTTCGCCCAGGTCAACCGGGGCGAGCAGGCCATTGTCGACTAACGTACCAGCCTGGTCGTGGGCGATGACGATGATGTCCGGGCCTTCGCCAGCCGGGGCAGCAACCTGGAAGTCGTCACGAATCGATGACTTCAGCTCAACCACCAGTTCCAACTGGTAGGCTTCGAGAACCTGGGGGGCCAGTTTCTGCAGAATCGGGGCGCGGGTATCATCAGCCCAGATGCGCAGGGTGCCCACCGGCTCAACCACCGCAGGCTCTTCAGCCGGCGCTTCGGTCGCAACCGCTTCTTCGGTAGCAACAACTTCTTCGGTCGCAACAACTTCCTCGACCGGCGCAGCCGCCGGTTCTTCGGCCGGAGCTTCGGTGGCGGCGCCGCCACAAGCTGCCAGGACCATTGCCAGGACAAGCATCAAGCTCATCAGGGCCCAAAGTTTCTTAGACATGTTTTTCTCCTCCAAAAAATTGTTCAAAGTTTCGATCTCGCCCGACTTGGGATTTTGGCGAGGATCTTCAATTTTGCAGTCTCAAGATATTCAGCAAACTTCACCAGCCTACCCCTGGCACCACCTCCCTTCGTGAATTCCTCCAAGACAAAATAAACTCGACCTGCTCCATCCCCTTACACAGGCTCGAAGACTGGGGTATTGTGATTATTTTTTTTTGAAAGCGCCGATTTATCGAGATCCTATCACATATTTTAACCTGATTCCAGCCGCATTACAATAGTTGGATGCTTATTCATACAACAGTTTTCGTTGAGAAATGAATTAGTAATTTAAATCCAGTATAATCAGGACATGCCCTCCCCAATCCACGGTGTTTATGCTGCTGCCCTGACCCCCTTACAAGCAGACGACTCAATTGATCTGGATGCCATTCCAGCGCTGTTGAGTTTCCTGGCGGGACGAGGCTGCCATGGTGCTCTTCTGTTTGGCACCACCGGTGAGGGGCCTTCCTTCTCCCCCAGCGAGCGATTGGCTGCTTTCCAGGTCGCTGTCCAATGGCGCCGCATGAATCCAACTTTTCGCCTTTTGGCAGGCGTTGGCACGCCCAGCCTGGATGAAACCACCCAATTAACCCGAGCCGCATTTGAGTTCGGGCTGGATGGGGTGGTATGCCTGCCGCCATACTATTTTCGCAAAGTCAGCGAAGAAGGCCTGTTCACCTGGTTCAGCCAGGTAATCCAACGTGCTGTCCCCTCCAGCGGCGCTTTCTTTGGCTATCATTTTCCAGGGGTTTCTGGGGTGCCGCTTTCCCTCGATCTATTAGCTCGCCTGAAAGATCGCTTTCCGCGATCCTTCGCCGGCCTTAAAGACTCCTCCGGCGATCCTGAATTCGCCGCCCAGCTCGGCCTGCGCTTCGGCAGCGATCTACTCGCCTTTACCGGCAGCGACCGCCTGTTTAGCCAGGCCTTGGCCGCCGGAGCAGCCGGATGCATTACCGCAATGGCCAACCTATACTCGCCCGATTCTCGCCAGGTTTGGGAGGCCTCTCAGGCTGGCGACCAGATGACTCAGGAAGCCGCCCAGGCACGCCTGACCACCGCCCGCCTGGTCTTGGAACGCTACCAACCCTTCCCGCCCACCCTCAAGGCGCTGCTGGCCGCCCGCTTCGGCTTCCCGAATTGGCCCGTTCGCCCTCCACTACTGCCACTCTCGACTGGGCAGGCTGCAGAAGTCTTGGAACTTTTGAACCTTTAGTCGCTCGCCCTGACCAGACGATCGTCTGCGCTCAACCACTGCCATGCAACCAGTCCCACCCGAAACCCGGCGCATCCAATCCTTGCTGACCAGCCTGGTCTTGCTGACCCTGCTGATCATTGGCCTGGTCCTGGCAATTGCCGCATACCCTACGCTGCTTAAGCCTATCCTGGCGCCGGCCACCCCTCCCATTGCAACCATCCGCCCGACTCAAACTACCCCGCCTGACACGGCTACCCCAACCATCACCCGCACCCTGCGCCCTACACTGACACCTTCAATCACGCCGACCGCTACCCTGGCCACGCCTGGAGAAGCGACCGCTACCCCGCTCGGCCCTGCCACGCTCACCCCGGCCCAACCGGTGCGCGGCGACCCTTATAAGCTGGTTGAATGGAACGCGGACCTGGCCAACCTGGCGATCGACTTACTCCAGGATTACCCCAACACGCTGATCACGCGCCTGCGTGGTGAAGATAACGCCGGCTATTATGCTGCTTTCCGTTATGCTGTCCTGGCGGGACAAGAAGGCTTGCTGCGCTTCCCGGACGCGTCCCAAGCTTTACAATGGCGCTTCGGCCTGGCCTACAGCCTGGCCCAAATCGGGCAGGGCCGGGCCGGCGAGGTGTATGCCGAGTTACTGGCAGGCGCCCTGAACCAGGATCTGACCAGCCTGGAAGGCTTGCCAAACTGGTTCAACAGCCAGGAGCCGCGCTTGCTGTTGAACCTGATCAAACTTACGCCGCCGAGCGGTTTCCCCAGCAGCCATATCCTGGAAGTTCACGGGGCGGGCAGCGCCCTTCTCTGGCTCCTGGAAAGTTATACCGGCTTTCAGGCAATACCCCTGGCAGAAAACTTCGATTTCATTACCCAACCCGAAATGCGACTGATCCTGGCCGACCTGACTGGCGACGGGGTGGAAGAAATCGCCCTGTTCAACAACCAGGTGACGGGCGACAGCCTGGAATTACCACGTGTCTTTGACTTATCCTCCTATCCGCCTATCGAGCTGCCCTTCCGACCCAGCGACCCGCTCTTCAATCCCGCCCTGGAAGCCCAAAATAACTGGCGGATAGTGAAAAGCGACCAGGGAGCCAGCAGCCTGGCTTTCGAGCTCAACCTGTTCCCGGCCTGCCCACTAACTATCCAGCGCCCCTACACCTGGAATGGGACCTATTTTGAAGCCGGGGACACCCGCTACACCGTTGAACCATATCCGAATACGCTCAGCTTATGCCGGGTCCTGGTCGAGCAGGCCGACTCCGTCTGGGGGCCGGTTGCCAAGATCCAGATTATTGATACTTTACTCCCGGATTGGCCTCCGGCCAGCGATGAAGCCGGCAAAGCCTTTCCAGCCGACGCCAAGGATGATTGGCGCTTCCAGCTTGGGATTGCCTGGGCACTGTCGGGCGATTCTGTGCAAGCCACCCAGGTGCTAAATGAATTGCTCCAGCAGCCCAGCGTGCCAGGCAGCCGCTGGATCGAGCCTGCCCGCCAATTCCTGGCCTCATACCAGCAACCCCAAGATATTTACCGGGCCTGCCTCGAAACCAATGCCTGCAGCCCGGCGACCGCCCTGGCAGTCCTGGTGAACCAGTTGGGTGTAACGGCGGGACAGGATCCACTGGAATACCTGGCTGCGCGCGGCTTGACGCTGCGCTCGAGTGGCTATTTTGATTTCGATGGCGATGGGGTTAAAGAGCGTTGGTTTGCCGCCCGCCACCGCCCGCTCGAAAAGCTCGACTTGTGGATCCTGGCTGAAACCCAACCAGGCCTGCAGGCGATCCGGGTGGAAAATATCGAGGGCGATAAACCGACCCTGCAAATCTTGAATGATGACGAAACCCCACCCACGGTGTGGGTGGACGCGGGCCTGTATATCATCGCTCAGCGCGATCTGGACTCCGGCCGGATCTCGATCCAGCGCGTTTCGCCCAGCCTGCAGTTCCCCGACCGCCTGGCATTAGAAGTAAGCGCCGCCCGCCAGGCGTTGTTTGAGCAGGAAGACACCGAAAAAGTGCTTGAAATGCTGCTCAGCACCCAGAAAACCTTCACCAATTACTGCAAGTCCACCTGGACCTGCGATGAGCTGTTATACCTGGTCGGTCTGGCCAACGAGCTGCTTGGAAACGAGCGTCCAGCCATCGATGCTTATATCAGCTTGTGGCGCGATTACTCGCGCAGCCCATTCACCACCCTGGCGCGCTTGAAGCTGGCTGGCACGATTATCCTGCCCACCCCGCTGCCGACCAACACCCTCTCTCCATTTACCACCCCCACCCTGGTGCCGGGGCAAACGGTCTTCCCGACCCTACCACCCCAGCCAACCAGCTCGGATGTCTACCCCACGCCCGAGGCCACCGCCACCTTCCAACCCACCCTGCCCGTCGGGTACCCGACGCCGTGATCCTGTATACAACGTATGCCCGATTTTGAACCTTCAACCTGGCGATTGATCGTCTCACCCCCTGAGCATGGCGCCTGGAACATGGCCCTGGACGAAGCGATTCTCGAATCAACCGCCGCTGACCATTCCCTTCCGACCCTGCGCCTGTACGCCTGGCAGCCGGCTTGCCTGTCGCTTGGCTACGCCCAGCCGCTCAGCGATGTTGATCTTGATGCACTGGCACGCCATGGTTGGGAACTGGTACGCCGTCCGACCGGCGGCCGCGCCATCCTGCATGTCGATGAATTGACCTATTCCGTTACTGGCCCGCAGGACGAACCGCGCCTGGCAGGCAGCGTGCTGGAAAGCTATCACCGGCTTTCCAGCGCTCTGCTGGAGGCGCTCCAGCGCCTGGGCATCGCCGCCCAGGCGCTACCCAGCGCGACTCAGCCGCGAACTGCCAACCCCGCTGAAACAGCGCTCAATCCGGTCTGCTTTGAAGTGCCTTCGAATTATGAAATTACTTTTAATGGGAAAAAGCTGATCGGCAGCGCCCAGGCTCGCCGGCGTGGCGGTGTGCTACAGCATGGCTCGCTGCCGCTGTGGGGTGATCTGCGCCGAATCACCCAGGTACTGGCCTTTCCGGACGAAGCGGCCCGCCAGCAGGCTGCTGACCGCCTGTTAGCACGCGCTGCGACCGCCCAAGACGCTCTCGGGCAGCCGTTGCCTTGGATACGCGCTGCCCAGGCAATGCAGGACGCTTTCCAGTCTGCCCTAAACCTGGCCCTGGTACCTGGCCAGCCCACCCCAGACGAGCTCAGTCGCGCCGGACAATTGCTCAACGAGAAATACTCCCTGCCAGCCTGGAACGAGAAAACCTGAGGGTACCAATGGTAGCGATTGGCGTTCTAACCTTATACCTGCGTTTACCCGGCTGTGCTTCGTTGAAGGAAAAACGCAGCCGGCTGAAACCGCTCCTGGCGCGCCTGCCGCGCGAATTTAATCTATCTGCGGCAGAAATCGACCAGCAAGACCTCTGGCATGCCGCGGTCATCGCCTGCGCGGTGATCAGCTCAGATCATGGTCAGGTCCAACGCGCGCTGGAAACAGTCCGGGGTTGGATTGAGAAAAACTGGCCGGATATCGAAATTTATGATGATCGAATCGAATTATTAGGACCGTAAGGAGAGCCAAATGAAT
>JAYRWF010000167.1:0-2979 GCA_041918195.1 Anaerolineales bacterium | reverse complement strand
GGCCGAGGTTATTTTGAAGGCTACAGCCGGTCAAAAGCGCACAAAAGATGCTCGCTATGGGTCGAATAAATCTATTCACCCTGCCACACGCACCTTTCAAGCGCTAAGAATTGCAGTAAACCGTGAACTGGAGGCTTTGGAAAGTTTTCTTCCGCAGGCTTTATCTGCCTTGGCTCCGGAAGGGCGGCTGGCGGCAATTTCCTTCCACTCGCTGGAGGACCGGATTGTTAAGCAGTTTTTCCGGCGCGAGAGCCAGGATTGCCTATGCCCTGCTCGTCAACCGGTTTGTACCTGTGGTCACCTGGCACAGCTTCATGAGATAACTCGAAAGCCAGTCCGGCCGCAGTCAGAAGAAGTAGCCCGCAATCCCCGCTCTCGCAGCGCTCGATTGCGGATTGCAGAAAAGCTATCAGAACCACAGTCAGGTAAAACTGGCATACTTGTTGCAAATCAGTAAATGGGCCAAATGTTTCTGCAGAGGATTGATTTGTTATTCCAACGAGCTCATTGTCTTGCAGCAGGAGGATAAATGGAACGAGTGGTACGACTATCACAGGCTTATTCCCAGGCGCCCTGGCGCCGGCAGATGCAACTCTTGGGGCTGTTTCTGCTGGTTGTGGTGTTCATGGCGCTTGTTGCCAGCATCTATCTAAATTTGTCTGCCCATTCCAGTGCTACCGGTCGCGAGATCCAGAAAATGCAGGTTGAAATCCTGCGCGATAAGCGCCGGATTGCCCACATGAAGGGCCTGCTGGGCCAGCTTTACTCTTCGGAGCAGATGGAACAGCGTGCCAGGGGGCTTGGTTTCCAGGAAATCGATCCAGAGGAGACCTTCTATGTAGTTGCTCCAGGCTATATGGGCCGGCAAACTGCAGTAATCGCCCCGGCCTACACCCCTAATCTGGTTAGCGCCCCAGACCTGCCGGCTGAATATACCGAGTCTCTATTTGCCTGGCTGCAGAGGCAGTTTAATCAAAAAATCTTTCCATTGTTTAAGGTGCGGCCATGAAGATTGAACATTCCTGGCGATATATGCTGCTTGGGGCAATCCTCTTGGCGTTGCCGGTTTTGATTCTATTCCAGCTCTTGCGCATCCAAACCAACCCGGATCAACGCGAGGAGTTTAAAATCCAGCTTGAGAATATGCTGGGCGAGACCGCCACGCTTACCCCACCGCGCGGCTTAATTTACGATCGTTGGGGCAACCTGTTGGCTGGTAATCAAACAGTTTATGAGGTTGGCGTCGAGCTTCTTCAGGTTGAGAATGCTCGTGCGATTGCTCTGGCGACCAGTCTGGTTCTGGGAATGGATTATGACAAGATTTACGGCATGATCACCAATCCGGCAAGCCCAGGCTTGATCCATGTGACAATTGCAAAAGGCGCCACCCAGGCACAGTACGAGAAGCTTGCAGGAATGCGTGATGATTTTGATAAAGCCAATCTTGGCCAGACTGGGAAGGATTTGCCCAGCCTGACAGGTTTATCCTTCCGGGCATATCTCCAGCGTACCTATCCTGAAAAGTCATTGGCTTCGAACTTGCTTGGATTTGTTAACAGTGATGGCGAGGCTTATTACGGGGTTGAACAATGGTACGACGATTGGCTGAGTGGAAAAACTCAACAGTACTATTGGGCCTACAACCCGGTTGAAGCCAGTCTGGTGCCAGATGTGCCGGACGGAGCCAGCTTGATTCTGACAATTGACCGTGAGATCCAGGCCAGTATGGAAGACCTGGTAGATGAGGTAATCGATCAGACCGGTTCTGATTCTGCTTCCATTATGGTGCTTGACCCGCGCACGAATGATATCCTGGCCATGGCGACCACCCCACGGGTGGACTTGAACCGGTTTTGGGATGTACCTGAAATCTTTCAAGGAGAAACACCCTTCAACCGGGCGGTCAGCAGTATGTACGAACCGGGTTCGGTTTACAAGGTCTTGACTATGGCAGCCGGCCTGGATAGCGGTGCGGTGAAGGTGGATACCGAGTATCTGGATCAAGGTGTTATTACCATCGGCGGCAACCCAATCACCAACTGGAATCAGGGCGCTTGGGGCCCTCAAAGCATGCAGGGTTGTATGCAGCATTCACTTAACGTCTGCCTGGCCTGGATAGCCAAGCAGATGGGCGTGACTACTTTTTATAACTACATGGAACGTTTTGGGATTGGACACCTGACCGGGGTAGACCTGGCCGGTGAGATTCCTGGCCGGTTGAAGGTCCCTGGTGATTCCGATTGGTACGAGGCAGACCTGGGTACAAATTCCTTTGGTCAGGGCGTTTCGGTTACTCCATTGCAGATGGCGGTTTCTGCGTCTGCAATTGCGAACGATGGCAAGATCATGGCTCCGCATATTGTCCGCGCGCGCGTCGCTCAAGGCTATCAGATCGAGGTCAAACCGGAAGTGCTCAGCGCACCGATCTCGGAAGAAACTGCAGATGCTCTGACGGAGATGCTGGCTCGCTCCTTAGAAACCGAATCCTCCGATGCGCTTGTTGAAGGCTATCGATTGGCGGGTAAAACTGGAACCGCGCAGATCCCAACCCCGTTCGGTTACACCTCGGATTTGACTAATGCATCCTTTATTGGTTGGGGGCCAGTAGACGATCCGCGTTTTCTGGTGTATGTCTGGCTGGAGAAGCCGAAAACCTCCGTCTGGGCCTCTGAAGTTGCCGCTCCGGTCTTTAGCGAGGCGGTGAAAAGGCTGGTTGTTTTGATGAACCTCCCTCCGGACGATGTCCGGCAGGAGTTATTGGGCCAATAGTTCGATTGCGAGAATGTGGGTAATGGCATGTTGACGCTTGCGATAATCCTCGAAGGGCTGACCGGTTTGACTCCCGAGCAGATCATCGAGGCTGGCTCCAGCAACCAACTGGTTGCGGCCAAGGTAGCCGAAACCCTCCGCCGTTCGATCAATGGTGGGGTGATCGATTCGCGTCAGGATTGCTCTGGATCGCTTTTTGTTGCCCTGCCT
>JAYRWF010000166.1:0-5815 GCA_041918195.1 Anaerolineales bacterium | reverse complement strand
TCGAGGAGGCGTATGCTGGTTTCCTGGCGTTATCGAGAGCGCGGTTCACTACTCCAGCGGTTGGATCCTCGCACGTATTGGATCTTTTACGCCTGCTTTTTCATGTCTGTGTTGCAGTATTGGGATCTGCGTATCTTGCTGGTCTTCCTGGTGATTGCATTGGCGGTCTTATTCCTGTCTCGGGTGACCTGGCGGGAATCTCGGCGGGCTTTCTTGTTTATCAGCGCCTTCATTGTGTTTTATTCTTTGATTTCCTTTTTGACCGGTAAAGGGGGGATAGAAGTCTATACGGTCGAGCATGTGATCCAGCAACTGGCTGCCCCGTTCCATATCTTTGGTTGGACGCCGACCCTGACAATTAGCGTCGAGCGGATTTTTTATGGCCTAAGCATGTTGGTGCGAGTGTTCAGTATCTCGACGGCGACGATCCTGATTCCATATGTCTTGAACCCGGCTCAGTATGGCGTGGCATTTCATGGCATGGGTTTACCGGATAAGTTTGCGTACGCCATGGACCTCACCATGCGCTTCATCCCGACCTACGGGCGAGATTTTCAGCTCACTCTAGATGCACAGCGAGCGCGTGGCTTAGAACTGGATAATGTTCGCGGCGGCCTGATTGCCCAGGTGCGCAAGATGGTGCCGCTGGTCGTACCGGTTACCATCCATGCAATTATCGGCAGTGAAGATATTATTGATGCCATGGACTTGCGCGCTTTTGGGGTTGGTAAGCGCACCTGGGTGGACGAGCTGCATTACCGTAAGATCGATCGGCTCATTATCGTCTTGTCCGTGATCCTGTTGGTGCTCTCGATCAGTTTCTCACTGTTCGGGTTTGGCAAGTTTTGGGTGCCAACTGAGTTGATCAGCCGGTTTCCGGCGCTATAGTCGTTGAAATCATTTGTCTTCGCGAAAGCGGTGTTATGAAAACTTACCCTGGAAAATCCTATCCCCTGGGCGCGACGGTTACTCCAAACGGGGTTAATTTTTCGCTCTTCTCCTTAAATTCTACCCAGGTCGAGTTGCTGTTGTTTGATCAGACCGATGACACACAGCCCTCCGCTGAGATCCACCTCGATCAGGAGGAAAACCGGACGTTTTATTACTGGCACATCTTTGTGCCAGGATTGAAGGCTGGCCAGCTCTACGCTTATCGGGTCCATGGCCCTTTTACGCCCCACAATGGCTTGCGCTACGATCCTTCAAAGGTCCTGGTGGATCCATATGCCCGCGCGGTGGTGGATGATCTTTACCAGCGTGATGTAGCCACTCGTTACGGCGAGGACAACCTGTCTGCGTGCATTAAGAGTGTGGTGGTAGACCCATCGGTCTACGATTGGGAAGGGGATGCGCCGCTCCAGCGGGTGATGGATAAGTCGCTGATTTATGAGCTGCATGTAGGGGGATTTACCCGCCACCCGAATTCAGGCATCGAGCCGACCAAACGCGGCACATACGCTGGCCTGGTAGAAAAAATTCCTTATCTCCAAGAATTAGGAATTAAGACGGTTGAGCTCCTGCCGGTTCAGCAGTTCGATACCCAGGCCGCTCCCCAGGGGAGGCCGAATTACTGGGGATATGAGCCGGTTGCCTACTTTGCCCCTCATCGTGGCTACAGCGCCCGACGGGATCCAACCGGACCGGTAGATGAGTTCCGTGATATGGTCAAAGCCCTCCACCGGGCCGGGATTGAAGTCATCCTGGACGTGGTTTATAACCATACAGCCGAGGATGATCAGAATGGCCCCACCCTGGCCTATCGCGGCCTGGAAAACACTACGTATTATTTGCTGGATCAGGCCAACCCGGCTGAGTATCTAAATTTCAGCGGCACCGGCAATACGCTCAATGCGAATATCTCAATTGTGCGCCGGATGATCATGGATAGCCTGCGCTATTGGGTAGAAGTCATGCACGTAGATGGCTTTCGTTTTGACTTGGCCTCAGCGATGTCGCGCGGCATTGATGGCGAGTTGCACCCGGACCCGCCGATCCTGTGGTCGATCGAATCAGACCCAGTGCTGGCCGGGACGAAAATTATCGCCGAGGCCTGGGATGCTGGTGGGCTGTACCAGGTTGCCAATTTTATCGGCTTGCGATGGGCGGTCTGGAATGGGCAGTATCGCGATTCAGTTCGCCGCTTTGTGAAGAGCGATCCGGGCGTGGTCGGCGCCCTGGCGGATGCAATTGTCGGCAGCCCGAACCTGTTTCATCGCCTGAACCGGGACCCGGTTCGGAGCATTAACTATGTCGCCTCGCATGATGGTTTCACCATGAACGACCTGGTCACCTACAACGAAAAGGTTAATTGGGCTAATGGGTATGACAACCGGGACGGGGCAAACCAAAACTTCAGTTGGAATAGCGGCGAGGAAGGCCCCAGCGATGATGAGCGGATTGAAGGGCTGCGCCAGCGCCAGGTTAAGAATTTCCTGACGATATTGATGATGTCGCAAGGTCGCCCAATGCTGTTAATGGGCGACGAAGTCCGCCGCAGCCAACAAGGTAATAACAATGCTTTTGACCAGGATAACGAAATTAGCTGGTTTGATTGGGACAACCTGGAACGTCATCACGGCTTACTGCGTTTTGCCAGGTTGCTCATCCAGTACCATCATAATAACTGCCTGTTTCGCGATCGGCAGCTATGGACCAGTTCGCAAAGCACCGACATTCGTTGGCACGGGGTCCAGCTTGACCGGCCCGATTGGGGGCACGACTCTCGCAGCCTGGCATTTGAGTTGATTAACCAAGCTTGCGAAGAGCGAATGCATGTTATGCTGAACGCTTATTGGGATGGGTTAGAATTTGAGCTACCCGAGCTACCCGATGGATGGGGTTGGCGCAGGCTGGTGGATACCAGCTTGCCCTCGCCAGACGACATCTCACAGCCGCCGGTTCCGCTGCGCAGCGGGACACGGCGCTACCGACTTGGGCCGCGCTCGTCCGTTGTTTTGGTTGCCGAACTCGCTTGATTGCGAGGGTTGGTGCAATTTAGCGGGCCGAGATATAACCCAACGGGGCGGGGGTTATTTCTTCTACCGGCAATATGTCCACCAGCTCGTACTCGCGTGAGCCCAGTCCAAGCGCTTCGCCATACTCAGTAACCTTGTAGGGATCCTTATAGGGGCCGTGCAGCCAGCGGAAGGGGTGTCCTAGCCGGCTGTGAACTTCCATCGAAGTCGGGATATTCTCTTCCAGGAGCGGCGAGTTGGCGGTCATATCTAGCACAGCCTGGTCAATGGCGACAATATCGTCCGATCCAAAGATCCCAGCATCGCGCAGGATGGGCATGCTGGTGAAGCCAAAGCAGTCGCAAACCGGAGTCATGTGGGTCGCCAGGGCCAGGTGGGTCGCTTTACCTGGCTCAAAGGTCCCCAGGCTGATACTGACGCTGACCGCACAGGCTTCCTGGAAAGCCCAAAAGGTTTCCGGTTCAATGAACAGGCTGCCGGGAGGGGCTACTTGTAGGCAGCGTAGGCATTGGTTGCATTGTTCGATGTGGAGGTGGATTTCACCCGGGTGGTGGCGGTCTTCAACCAGCGCCTCGTGGGGACAGGAGGCCATAATCCGCTGGCGAGTTTCTTCATCCGGGCACAGCTCTCCAAACCAATATTTCCGGTAATGATTGGTATCGTGAATTGCGCCGCGCGTCTCGCCAATCATACAGCCTAGTGCCAGGTTCTTAAAAGCACTGCCAAAACCACAGCTTGGGTGACCTTTGACATGGGCGAAATTTACCAGGAAGCTGGCATCCTGAATCAAGCCGCCCAGCTTCCATTCCTGGATATTCATGAAAGGCCGCTTGTAGGCGGTATAGTAGCGATCTTTGGGGCCGGCCAGCGGGTAAATCGGGCAGCCCAGCACCTCAGGTGTGTATCCGCGTGTTTCAGCGCCGGCCACATCCCAATCAACGTCCACCACAAAGGGTTTTCCGCCGCCATCTTTAACCGCCTGAACGACTTTCCGGACGAAGACCGGGTGGATCGTGGAGTAGCCGATATTCGTGCCGGTGTGTAGCTTCAATGCTACCAGCTCGTTCTTCACACGCTCGCGCAGACGCAGCGCCTCCAGGATCAGGTCAAGCTTGGCGGGCAAGCTTTCTTTTGCATCCAGGCGAGCCTGGCGTGGAGAGCCATAATAGACAGTGCTGGTCATGTTGTACCTCGTTTGGCTGGGTCATGAATTTTTCCAGGAGATGCCAGGGGGAGAAACCTGTCCAATTAGCCTGGTGAACTATAGAACCAAATATACTGGATTGACCGGGCTGAGTTAGTATCGAATGTCATCCAGTTTCATTACAAAAGTCACCAGTCTTGCAGGCGGGGTCAGCGATTTCGCTCAATCCGGCGGATCGGTTCGTGCTAAAATATTCTTGCTCATGGCTGCGTTCAGTTTTCAGGAAGAAATCCAGCTCGAACCGGTTAACCTGTCGCGGGCAGCGCTGCGCTATGCCCAGGAGATTGCTTATCCAGCGCTGGAAGTTGAGACCTATCTTGGGCAGATCGACCGCTTTGCGGAAACGGCGCGCGAGCTGGTTCCGAGTAAGGCTGGGACTTTGATCCGGGCTCAAAGCCTGGCTGAGTACTTGTTTCAGGAATTGGGCTTCAAGGGGGATGTTGAAACCTATGCGGACCCTAGAAATAGTTACTTGAATGAAGTGCTTGAGCGGCGGAAAGGAATCCCAATCACCCTGTCGGTTTTTTACCTGGCTGTTGCCAACCGGATCGATCTGCCAGCCCACGGAGTAGGACTGCCGGGTCATTTCATAGTGTCTGTGCAGGGAGAAAATGATCCATTTTACCTGGACCCTTTTTATAGCGGCCGGCGCCTGACGGTGATTGATTGCGCCCGGTTGGTCGAGTTAAGCACTGGCTATAACGGTCCTTTTCAACCTCAATGGCTCAGGCCAGTCTCTGGGAAAGAAATCCTGGCGCGTATGTTAATTAACCTGCGCACGATTTACATTCACCAGGATAAATGGCGCATGGCGCTTCCGGTGGTGGAGCACCTAAGGCTGCTCCAGCCTGAACAACCAGATCACCTGCGCGACCTGGGAACGATCTGCCGCCAGAATGGCCGATTGGGGTTGGCGTTAGACTATTATGCGCAGTATTTACGCCTGGCGCCTGACGCGCCAGATACTGACCTGGTGCGCCGCAATTATGCGGAAACCGCCGAGAAGTTGGCGCGCCGGAATTAAACTCAACAGCAATGAAGAAAGGAAATCCAATGGCTTCATCCAAAAAACGAGCTTTGACTGCAGAAGATCTGTACCAGTTTAAGGTCCTTTCGGACACACGGATTGCGCCGGATGGCGGGCATGTGGTCTACAGCCTGCAGCGCGTCGACCAAAAGACCGAGAAGAAATATTCCAACCTGTGGATTGTGGACACTGCGGGTGGCAGCGCCTGCCAATTCACATATGGCGACCAAAATGATGCTCAGCCGCGCTGGTCGCCAGATGGCGCTCAGTTGGCATTTATTTCTAATCGCGCTGACAAAGAAAAACCTGGCCAGTTATACCTGATTCCTTTCACTGGCGGCGAGGCCAGGCCGTTAACGGGCATTCCTGGGGTGATTGGAGGTTATAGCTGGTCGCCAGATGGCAAGCGCATTCTGTGCATGGCACGGAAGTTCGACCCGGATGAGCTTGAGCGCCAGAAGGATGAGCAGAAGAAAAAGCTCGGCGTGGTTTCGCGGCGTTATAATCGCCTGTTTTATAAGCTGGATGGGGTCGGTTACCTGGCGCATGAGCGCTGGCATCTGTGGGTCGTGGATGCGCGCAACGGGAAGGCAAAGCAAATCACGGACC
>JAYRWF010000165.1:0-3266 GCA_041918195.1 Anaerolineales bacterium | reverse complement strand
CGGGTTGGCCCAGGCAGCCAGTATAAGCTCCTCCTCCGCAAACCGCTTCCGAAGGGCATCCGGTTGGAGAAGCTGGAGACCCAGGGCTACTGGATGCACGTCGAGGTTCTGGATGAAATCAACCAGTTGATGGACCTGGAAGGTTGGGTTTATACCCGCTATCTGAAGCGAATCGCGTAAGAAATTGACCAATTTCTTGACAATCCTTAATCCTTTATGATAATATCGTAAAGCTTAAGGCATATCTTAGAGAAAGGAAACCGGCGCATGCTTGACAAGTTTTACAACCTGATCGAACGGCCATTCAGCGCTTATCGCAACCCTGCCAGCGTGGGTGCTGTTAATGTGCCTTGTCGGATTGCGCCTGTTCGCGGATAGTCCTTACTTCCTGAAGAACCGAGCCACGGGTGCAACCAACCCCGTGGCTTTTTTGTTCTTAACCCGGTCACGGCTCGCAGAAAGTGAACGTTTTTTGTAATTTTGGAGTAAACAAGCTGATGAGCAACCAGAGTCCAAAACCATACGACCTGCAGCAAACCCTGGTACCCAACCGCATCTTGGGATTATGGCGAATGCTGAGCGGGTACCACTGGACCTACGCCGGTGCAACGGCCAGCCTGGCGATTGGCGCTAGCGCCAAAACCCTGACCTACCTGCTGCTGGCATATTTCGTCGACCAGGTCCTCGGCCGCAGCTTTGAGCTACGGCAACTGCTCCTGATGGCAGTAGCCTTCGTCGGCCTGGCCGCGGCCGAAGGGCTATTCACTTTCAACAGCGGGCGCATGGCTGCCTACTCTGCCGAAAGCGTCACCCGCCGGCTGCGCAATTACCTCTACGACCACATCCAGCACCTGCCATTTAGCTACCACGACAAAACCTCCACCGGCGAGCTGATTGAGCGAACTACTTCAGATGTAGATGCGCTGCGTCGTTTCTATTCCGAACAGGCAATCGGGATCGGGCGAATTATGATCCTGTTTCTGATCAACTTCATCGCGATCCTGCGCCTGAATACCACCCTGGCGCTGGTCTCGATTATCGTGATCCCGATTGTGATCGTCACCTCGATCTACTTCTTCAAACGGGTCACCAAGGCTTACGAAGCCTACCAGGAACAAGAGGCCATCCTCTCCACCACGCTGCAGGAGAACCTGAGCGGGGTGCGCGTGGTGAAAGCTTTCGCCCGCCAGGATTACGAGCGCGGCAAGTTTGAGAAGGACAACTGGGAAAAGTATGTCCGGGGTAAAAACCTGACCATCATGCACTCGCTCTTCTGGCCGATCTCGGACATCATTTGCGGTTTCCAGATCCTGGGCGGCATGTTGCTCGGCGCGCTGATGGCGATCAATGGAACGATCACCATCGGCACCTACCTGGCCTATGCTGGACTGGTCATCTGGCTGATCTGGCCGATGCGCAACCTGGGACGCCTGATCGTCCAAACCTCCACCGGCCAGGTTTCCTTCGGTCGTGTCCTGGAGATCATCCGCCAGGTTCGCGAGCCGCTTGAAGAGGGCAGCGTCGCTCCCGAGGAAGCGCCGCGCGGCGAGATCCGCTTCGACCAGGTCAGTTTCGAATACCGTGCTGAGACGCCTGTCTTGCACGAAGTCAGCTTTTACTGCCAACCCGGCCAGGTCATCGCCCTGATGGGACCTACTGGTTCGGGGAAGACCTCCCTGGTCAACCTGCTGCCGCGCTTCTATGAGTATACCAGCGGCAGCCTGACCCTGGATGGTATCGAGCTGAAAGAATATACCCGCCAATACCTGCGTCAGCATATCGGTATCGTCGAGCAAGAGCCGTTTCTGTTCTCACGCTCGATCCGCGAAAACATCACCTATGGTGTCGGTCGCCAGGTATCGCAGGAAGAAATCGAAACCGTGGCTCGTTCGGCTGCAATCCATGATGCGATCCTGTCCTTCCCGGAAGGCTATAACACCCTGGTCGGCGAGAAGGGCGTGACCCTTTCCGGTGGACAGAAGCAACGTGTGGCAATTGCCCGCACCCTGCTCAAAAACCCGCGCATCCTGATTCTGGACGACTCGACCTCGGCGGTCGACACCGAGACCGAGGCTGAGATCCGCGGCGCTTTGAATTGCCTGATGTGCAACCGGACGACATTCATCATTGCCCACCGCATCCAAAGCGTGATGAACGCTGACCTGATCCTGGTCCTGGATAAGGGCCGGGTGGTGCAAGCCGGAAAGCACGAGCAACTGGTGGAGCAAGACGGTATCTATCGCCAGATCTATGAGATCCAGACCCGCATTGAAGTGGAGCTGGAACACGCGCTCAACCTGGAGACCAGCCCGGGGATTGAATTTGCACCCGAGCCCCTGCTGGCTGAGACCAGTCTAGACGAATAACCAGAAGGTTCCTATGACTGCAGAAACCTACTTCGAAGAAGAAGAATTTAGTAACCAGTTCAACGGTAAAACCATTCAGCGTATCCTGGGTCAGACCCGCCAGCATTGGAAATGGGTCGCCGGTTTCCTGATCACGGTCGGTGGCGTTTCCATGCTAGACGGGTACCTGACTTACCTGAGCAAGCAAATCATCGACCGCGGGATTATTCCCGGAGACCGATTGATGGTTGAGGAGTTGCTGACCGTCTATGGTGGACTGACTATTATCCAGGCGGCCTGCGTGTTTGGCTTTATCTACCTGGCTGGGGTGTTGGGCGAGCGGGTACGCTATGACCTGCGCAAGCAGATCTTTAACCATCTGCAAAACCTTTCACTTTCCTACTACAGCCGCACCCCAGTGGGTTGGATCATGTCGCGGGTCACCTCGGATACCGAAAAAGTCGCCGACCTGGTCACCTGGGGCCTGGTCGATGTCACCTGGGCGATCCTGAACATTGGCACAGCCGCCTATTTCATGTTCCGGATCAACTGGAAGCTGGCTGCGATCGTACTAACGATCATCCCGATCCTGGTAGTAGTGGCCTCGAAATTCCAGGCCCGTATCCTGACCGAATACCGCCAGGTGCGCAAGTTCAACTCCAAGGTGACCGGCTCCTACAACGAAAATATCACCGGGGTGCGGGTGATTAAAGCGCTGGGTCGCGAATCCGCCAACATGCAGGAGTTTGACGCCCTGACCGGCCAGATGTACCGATCGGCCTACCGGGCAGCCTGGCTTTCAGCACTGTTTCTGCCCACCGTGCAGATCATCAGCGCCCTGGCAATCGGCGCGATCGTCACCTACGGCGGGCTGCAGGCCAACCTGGGCGGGATGACCATCGGCGGCATCCAGGCGTTTGT
>JAYRWF010000164.1:0-1892 GCA_041918195.1 Anaerolineales bacterium | reverse complement strand
GAAGACCTGGGCAGCACGAACTTTACTCATGTCAACGGAGTCAAGTTAGATCCCAATCAAAAAATCGGCTTGAAAAATGGCGATGAAGTCCGGCTCGGTAAGGTTTTGCTAATTTACCTGGCTTACTAGCAACCCAGGAGCGGGTTATCCTCGGCTGAGCAGTTCAGGCGGTATATAATCCAGCCGGTTCTGATAAATGATCCGGATTTCTTGGGCTTCGAAATCGATCCGGGTGATGGCAGCATTGTTCATGACAAACCAGATCTCCTGCTCTGGGGCGATCCCAAGTAAAGTCTTAATGAAATAGTTATAAAAACCACCATGAATGATCACGCCCACCCGGTCGGATGGATGGGTGTGCCGGGTGAGCAGGTCATCCAGGACACGCCTGGCACGCTCCCAGCGCTCCGAACGCGTTTCATAAGGCCGGTTCCACCAACCATTCTCACCCAGGCTCTCAGGCAGAATCAAGTTGGGATAGTTCTGTTCAAAATAGGCGCGATTTTTTCCTGGATACCCGACCGGCTCTTTACTCTCTGGATCGTCCAGGTAAATTCCCCCGCCTTCGTGCCAATCTGGCCAGGCAACGAGCGGCAAGTTGAGCTCGGCTGCAATCGCGCTGCCCGTGGCCACCGCCCGTACCATCAAGCTGCAGTACAAATGAGTCAGGCTAAATGGCCCCCAGCTGTGAGTCAGGTCATTTGCTGGGAGGTCTTGATCTTCCGGATCTCGGAATGAATCTCCCGAGTCGCCTTGAGCCAGGAACCGCGCCAGAGCAGCCGCCTGGCGCTGACCCAGCTCGGTCAATTCGGGGTCCATTTTCCGTTTCAGGTGGTAAACGCTCTCTTCTGTTAGCTGATTATTCTCAGACTGAGCGTGACGCATCAGATAAAGTTGCATAGAAAATCCATGTCACCCGTCAAATAGTAATCTAATATAATTAAAGTTAACCCGATTATAACTGCGAAAATTGATCTATCCATAATCCATCCACCCAACGGGAGATAGACATGGTTCGAATCCTCCACTTCATCACAATCCTAATCATCATCAGTCCCAGCCTGCCCGTTTTGATTCTCGCCAATGCAAAACTGAAAGCCATGGCCCGGCGCTTCACGAAACTTGCTGAGGCAGAGGGCTGGGTGAAGATAGGCGAGATGAGGATTGTCAGCTATAGTTTGGGCATGAATAACCTGACCGGTGTGGCCGTCAGCTCGAGCGGAGGCCACCCGTCCGTACTGGTCGGATTTGACGCTTACGGAAACCCCAGCATCAACGATCTGGCAGCGCCAGCGACGCCGAGAGGCAACAGGCCCACCTGTGAACCGAATCCGAACCCCTCTGGTTGCAAGCCTCCTCTAGAACGGTCTATCCTTGATCTTCCCACAAAGTTGGCCTGTTCCTTAAGATAAAAGCATGTTTGGTTTAAGAATTCGTCCCGAAAAACCAGCCGATATCCCGGTGATCACAACCATCCACCAGGCGGCCTTCCAGGGTGAAGGAGAAGGTCGCCTGGTGGAGTTGCTGCGAAAGACCGGCAAAGCAGAGATTTCCCTGGTGGCGGAAGTAAGCGGCCAGGTCATCGGCCACCTATTATTCTCCCCAGTAACGATCGCTAGTGCCGACCACCGACTGCGCGGCCTGGGCCTGGCGCCGGTGGGGGTTTTGCCGGCTTACCAAAAACAAGGCGCTGGAACCGGTATGATCCAGCTTGGGCTGAAAATGGCCAACCTGCGCGGCTATGATACCTGCGTCGTGCTGGGCGACCCGGCTTACTACCAGCGGTTTGGTTTCCAGACGGCAGCCCTGTTTGGCCTGGAGAATGAATATGGCGCGCACGAAGAATTCATGGCGCTCGAATTGCGGCGCGGCTGCCTGAGAGGGGCGGCCGG
>JAYRWF010000163.1:0-7258 GCA_041918195.1 Anaerolineales bacterium | reverse complement strand
GGTCGAAGCGCTGCGCCGCTGGGACGCCGGGGTGCGCATTACCGATGTGCAGGCCTTTGAGCGCCGTGTGGTCGGTGATGCCGGCTGGACGATCACCTACCTGGGCAGCGACCTGCGCGTGGATTGTGGCGACCTGCAACAGAGCAACCCGGTTGGCGGCGCTCCCCCGCCGCTCCAGAACTGCCACCGCTATTTTCCGGCCAGCGCGGGTGTGACCTGGGAATATCTCTCCCAATTCGGTGGTAATGAAACCAGCTTCGGCGAATCAATCCTGG
Organism: Anaerolineales bacterium; assembly: GCA_041918195.1. GTDB lineage: Bacteria > Chloroflexota > Anaerolineae > Anaerolineales > UBA4823 > CAZAGA01. Next base: position 6,983 of record JAYRWF010000163.1, on the reverse strand, counting down.
CGGTGACGCCGGATGGCAGTGATTGGCTGGTAGAAGTGCTCTCGGCCGGGGCGGATGGCGCCCGTCCAAGAACGGTTCGTTGTTCGCCGGCGGGTGTGTTCGACGAAATATCCGGCCATTTATTAATCCCTGCGGAAAGCGACTTGTACGAAGGCTATACCTGGCAGTCGGGCGATTTTGTCTACACCCTGGGCTTTGAAGCGGCGAGCGTTCCGGCCGGAGATTTCTCGGCGTTGCGGATTTGCAGCGCGGTGAACGGTGAGCAGGTCTGCAGCTATTATGCCGAAGGCATCGGCCTGGTGCTGAGCAATGGGCCAGAGCACCTCCAGCAGTTGCTGCGCTTTTACAGGCCCTAAGCGAAAAATCCTACTTGACAAGAACATATGTTCTAGTTATAATACGATTGCTGGTTGGGTGACGTTTGGGTGATGGTAGATGGACCGCCGGGTCCATCTACCCAGCCGTTCGGTTCAGGAGGCTGTATGTTACCCTGCGCCAGCCGTTCCCTATCGCGTGTTCCCAAAGTCGTCTACGATTATAGCCTGCCGTCGGTCGTGCTGGTCAGCTATTTGCGCCTGTTTGGCCTGGTGCGCGAGCGGCCGGAGACTCCGCCGCTCGATTTCGAGGGCCAGGTGGTGCCGCTGCTGGGCGTCAGCAAGACCCAGGCCCGCCAGCACATCCGTGATTTGCGCCTGGCCAGGCTGTTGACCTGGCGGTTGGACCCGGGCGGGAAGTATGTTTTTTGCTTCTATCGGATTTCCGAACCACAAATCGGATTTCCGGACTCTGAAGAAGAAGACGAAGAAATCTCTCCTGATTTAAACAAACCAAAGATTCATCATCAGCATCTTCTTCCAGAGAGCGGATTTCCGGAAACGGAAAACCGGGATCCGGGAGCAATTTCCGTCGCGTCCAGGGGCGAGCGGATGCCGGGTGGGGAGGTCCGCCCGCTGGCGACCGCCGCGCAGGTGGAGCCTGAGGAGGCTGAATTGGGGGGTCCGGATAACGCCCCCGGGCGGCCTGGCGAGAGGGTTACAGGGTGGCCGGTCGTTCCAAAGCTGCCTGGACGGACTGGAGCTGCGCCGGAGGTGCAATCGGTGAGTCCGGGCGGACCGCCCAAATACCCAGCCAGTCCGCCGGCCGCGCCTGGGCTGGTTACGGGTACGCCGGCTGCCCCGGAACCGCCTCCCTCGGCTGCCAACCTGCCCGGAAGGCCTGGATCTGCGCCGGTTATCCCCCCAGCAATCTTCCCGGATGCGCATAGCCAATTGGATGAGCCATCCCAGGGGAAAGCTTTACCGCAAGCTCGGCCCCAACTGCAGCCCGAATGGCGTGAAATCCCCGCCAAGCCGCCGAGCAACGGGCTGCCGCGCCCCCGGCCGACCCATGCCTTGCAGCCAACCGCCGCGCCGCCTGGTCAAACCAGGTTGCTGAGCCTCGACGCCGAGGGCCGCCTGCCCAGCCAGTTCAATCTCCTGATCCAGGATCCCCGCTTCAGCCAGGTGATGGGCTGGTTGACCCGCAGTGGGGTGTGGACGGATACCGCGGTCCGCCTGTCCCGCCAGGTGCTCGAAAACGAGCTGCGCGCTGCGCCGTACACCCCGACGCGCGCCGATGTGCTCGGTTGGATCACCTTTTGCTTCGCCTTCCGCAGCGAAAACAAAATCAGCCGCTCGTCCAGCGTCCTGGCGGGCAACCTGGATGCCAACCGTTGCTGCCCGGATGAGCTGCGCCCGAAGCCAATTTGCCTGGGCTGTCGTTTCACAGCCGATTACTGCGAGTGCGCCGAGGGGCCGCATGCCGATTACCCGCCTGAGTTCTTCGATTACGCCATGATCAACGCCTATACCCCGGAAGTCGAAGATTACTGGGGCGTCTGCCCGACCTGCCACCACTACGGCTGCTTGTGTGTCGAACGCGGCTATGCCGAAGTCGCCGAGGAGGAAGCGGAGCTCGACGATTATTTTAATGATGAAGATGAAGATTACGAAGAAGATGATGAAGATACCGAACCATAAAAAATGGAAGCCAGGCGGCTTCCATTTTTTTTAGGTTCGGTAATGGGTTTACTGGTTGACCATCGGCAGGAAAACCTTGATCAGCGCCTCCGGGGCAGCCAGGAATTCGGCCCCGGGCTGGGGAATGGAGCGCATCATTGAGCGGGCGCCCTGCAGGGCATGCGCCACACCGCCGCTGGGCAGCGGTCCGGTCGCGCCGGCCGCAATCCGCACCACCTGCCCGGCGCCGGGGAAGATGCCGAAATTGCTGACATAGATCCCGCCATCCGGGCCGATCGCCACCCCACCTGGCGCCACCAGTCCGGCGCTGGCCAGCTCGGTCTGGGTGCCATCTGGGGCGACCATGATCAGCGCGCCGGTCACGTCGCCGGAAAGCAGGCCGTTGGCGGCGATCTCCAGCACGTACAGGTTGCCGGCGCTATCGAAGGCCAGGTCGATGATATTGGTAAAGCCGCTGGCGAAGACCTGGGGGGCCTGGCCGGGGACGACTTTGAAGACACTCGCCCCGCCGATTGGGAAGGGGAAGCCGGTCAACTGGCCGACGTAAATCGCGCCGTCCGGGCCGAGTGCCACCGCATTTGGTACAGCCTGCATCGGCATCATCGCTCCGGGGGGCAAGCCCAGGAAGGGCGGGGCCAGTACGAACGTGTCAGGGAAGACTGCCAGCTCTTCGACCTGCCCGTTGGCAAACATCACCAGCAGGGAGTTCCCGCCGGCGTCGGCGATAACCCGCTTACCTGGCTCGATCAGGTCCATCGAGTACGGGTTCGAGTCCACCTGGCCGCCATCGGGATTAGCGTTGGCTTCGAAGCCCGAGATGTCTTCATAACAGGTGTACGCCCCGGTCCACGAGGCGCGTACCAGGTGGCCCAGGCAGGCGCCAGCCGAGCCAAACTGGGCCCGGGCAGCCGGGTCGGCGCCCAGGCCGACCAGCACATCGACATTGCGCCCCTTGGCGATCACATCGTGCGGGCCAGTAGCGGCCATCCCGCTCTCATCCGCCAGGGAGGGCAAGCCGGTGATGAAGCGCTCCTGGACGCCATTCTGCAGCCGGGTGACCGAACCGCTATTGCCCAGGCAGACATCGCCGCCTTCTGGGCCGGGCACGCACAGGCCGTTGCCGCCAAAGCCGGCCTCAGCGATCAGCAACGTCCCGTCGTCGGCAAAGGCCAGGCCGCGCGGGTTATTCAAGCCACTGGCGACCACCTGCCAGCCGGCCGGGGCTTGCGCCTGGGCTGGGCGGGCTGCAGGCGCGGCAGCGATGCTCCCCGCCAGCAGGCAAACGATAAAGATACCGGTCAAAAGCTTTCTCAAACGCATACCAATCTCCTTTTTACTAACCCTCGAATTTGTCGTTGCGTTGCAATTTGCAATGGAATGGATACATTATAGGCCTAAATTATCGGATTAAAATTAAGGAAAGTTATCACAATACCAGTATTTAAATAAAAACCAGGTCGTTTGGCCCACGACCTGGTTTCCATTTGAGCAAAATCCTAGCGTTTGGCGGTCCGGCAGATGTTGGCGTCGGTGACGTTGTTCTTCAAACAGACCGTCACGGCATCCGGCTTGGACAGCTTATCGGGCAGGGCGAAGTTGAAGCGCAGGCTGCCGCCCTTGGCGGTGTTGAACAGGCCGATCTTGGTGCTTGGGCGGGTGCCGACCGGACCGGCTTTGACGTAGTAGCCACTGGTCTTGGGGAAGTTGGTCGTGCTGATCACCAGGCTGTTGTTTTGGATGCGGGCGGTGAAATCCGCCGCCGGGCTGTTGGCGTAGGATGGGGCGCTGGTGAAGGGCTTGGCGCCGGACGGGATGCACAGCGTTTGCAGGACGTAGATGGTGTAATGCGGGGCGTACAGGCGGTTGGCCTTGGTCAGCTCGTCGATGCTGACGTCGTAACGGGTCGCGATCGATTTGAGCGTCTCGCCAGCGCGCACGGTATGGGAGGCGCGGCAGGCGCCGGCCAGGGCTGGGCTGGCGGGCAGGCTGCTGAAGACGAGGGCAAACAGGATTGCCAGGAGTATCAGGTAGGCGGGGGTTGATTTGCGCATAGCCATTATCCTTTCTCTAGAAACGGCACTTAACCTAATTATAAAACAGAATCTCCCTCTCGTTCCACCGCTCCACGCGCCAAGTTTGAGAGGCATCCGGAGCGCAGTCGAAGGATGGAGCTGCTGCGCGCTCTCACTCAGTCGGCCAGCTTGCGTCGATCTCCTTGAGCACCTGGTCCAGGTCTGCGCCTGCAACCCATTTCACGATACCCTGGAAAAAAGATCCCAATCCGACAGGTACGGGCATCAGATCCGATCCGTCGAAGCGGTAGGTGTTGGCGGCGCGGACGATCTGGGCAAAGCGTAAATCCGCTTCGGTCGGGAACCACTCCAGCGGAGTGCCTTTGTGCGCGCTGAGAAAGCCACCGGCTTTAATCAACGCCTCGGTCGACTCGGGGGTGGTCAGGTAGCGCATTACTTCGCGCACTTCGGGCCGGTCATTGAACATGGCAAATATTTCTCCAGCGCCGAGCACCGGTTTGCCATATTGGGGGTCGATCGGCGGCAGGTAGAAGAAATCGTAATCCTGGCCGAACTGGGCTTCGGGGGGAACAAAAAACCGGGCAAACGAGGCCTGGCGATGGAGATAGCAGGCCGGAGGATCCTCTAACAGGTGCGCCTGGCTGTCGATAAAATTATCGCCGAGAATTCTGGCTGTCCCGCCGTAGACGTAGTCATTGTTCAACCAGATCTCGCCCATGATCTCGAAGGCCCGCCGGATTTCTGGGGAATCAAAGGGCAGCTCATGGCGCACCCAGGCGTCGTAGGTCGCGGGCGGGGCGATGCGCAGCAGGATATCTTCTACCCAATCGGTGCCCACCCAGCCGCTGGCGTCAAGGTCATCGACGCCAATGCACCAGGGCGCTCCACCATCGGCAGCGATTTGAGCGGTCAGGGCGATTAATTCATCCCAGGTTTCCGGGACCTGGTAGCCTTTTTCTTCGAAAGCTTGCCTGGGATACCAGACCAGGCTTTTCAAGTGCAGCGTGTTCCACAGGCCCAGGATGCGCCCGTCGATCGTCGCCAACTCAAGAAAGTGCTCGGGGTACTGCTCGCGTAAATACTCGTCATCCAGAAATGTGTAGAGATCGACGACCTTGCCAGCATACTCGTTCAGCCAGGCTGGTTGAGGGAAGATGGCGATATCCGGCAGGTCGCCTGAATCGATCCGCTGGGCCAGGTTCGGCTCGTAAGGCCGGCTGCCGGTCAGGAACTCCACCTGGATACCGCTTTTTTCTTCAAATGCCTGCATGGACTGTTTGAACAACCGGGCCTGATCATCGTAAAATGGCCCCAGGATCCAGACCGTTTTGCCCGACTGAGCCGATTCGAGCACGACCTGGGTTGGGTTGATCGCTGTTCTGGGCGGGTCGCCGGCCTGGCTGGTTGCGCTGTTGAGCCCGAATTTGCTAACCGCCCAGATGGCGGCGAAGACCAATCCCAGCGTAGCCAGCGCGATCCAGGCCGGGCGCATCCGCCGCGGTTGTTTGTGATCGGCCGGGGGGCTGGTGGGCTGGCCCACCGTTGGCGGGTCCAGCGTGGCAGCGATGGGCAGGGGTGGTGACAATGCTGAGATCGCTACCGGCGGCTCGGTCACCGGAGCAGGTAAGCTGCTCTGGATATGAGCTGCCTGGATAGCTTCCACCAGGGCCTGGGTTCCCGGAGAAGGTTCCAGTCCCCATTCTTTTTGGAGCAACTGGCGCAGCCGGTCGTACTGCTCCAGGGCCAGGGTGCGTTTTCCCAGGCGGGCATAGGCATCGATCAAGGCATAATGCCAGTCCTCGCGCAGGTTGTCCAGTTTCAAGAGCTGCTGGGCGGTGACCAGGCTGGCGGCCAGGTCGCCCTGGCGGCGGGCATCGGCTAACTGCTGCTCCAGGCTGGTTTCATACCGGTTGCGCAGGCGCTGGCGTTCGAAAGCCAGCCAATCCTCGAAGCGCGGTGCGTCGCGCAGGTACAGCCCTTCCAGGAAGTCGCCCTGGTACAGCTCGCTCTGCCCGGCCTCGAATGCAGCCACATCCAGCCAGCTATCGCTTTGAAAATTGAAGGAGATTTCTTCCCGGTCTGCCAGGATGTACTGGCTGCCGAGGGCGATGCGCAGCTTGGACAGCGTCCAGCGCAATGCGGCGCGCGGATCGTCCGGACCGTCGAAGAAAACGTCGATCAGGTGCTGGCGATGGAGCGGCTTGCGGTTGAGCAGCAAATAAGCCAGTAAAGCCAGTGGGCGGTGGCCAGGCAGCTCGATCAGGGCGCTATTGCGCTCGATTCGCGGCCGGCCGAGCAGTTTGATTGTCAATCCCATCTCTACCTGCCCTGTTTTCTGCTGCCAATATCCTTTCAACAGGATATTGGATAAATACTACCTAAATTATACCGTTGTTTTGGAAATTCGTGCGAGACAACGCTTTCACCAACCCAGGCGACCACGCCGGTAGGATAAACTGAGCGCATGTTTGGCGAAAAATTTTCACAGGTAGATCGAAAGGAGACAGACGATGAAAGGTAAATGGTATGGAATGATTGGATTGTTGGCAGTGGGATTGATCGTGGTATTCAGCGCCAGTGCGGCGCAGGCCGGGATCGGCCCGGCGCGGGCGGTTGATGGCCTGTATACCGCGCTCAACGTGGGTCAGTTCGAACAGGCCGCGGCGGTCTTCGCTGAAGACGCGATCGTCTACAACCGGGTGACCGACCGGACCTACCAGGGCGCCGGGGAGATCCTCGGTATGTTGCAAGGCATGGCGCGTCCTGGTCGCCAGTTCGAGATCGTCGGCCTGGCCATGCAAGGCGACACGATCACCGCTCAGGTGGAAGTTTCGGACCGGGGGATTGCCTGGGCGACCGAGACTGTGGAAGCCGTGGCTGCCGGCGAGCAGATTCAATCCCTGACCGTGACGGCGTTCCACCTGGAGTTGTG
>JAYRWF010000162.1:0-3056 GCA_041918195.1 Anaerolineales bacterium | reverse complement strand
GCCAACCTGCAGCCATTGGTAAACAGCCTGCGCTCGGACGCACTGATCAGGAGAGAGGATACCCGCACGATTGCCAAGCAGTGGATCGAGGCGAACCTTCCCGAGGGAGCAAAGATCGGTGTGGATTGGTTATACCACACCCCGCCTTTGCAATACGAGGGCTGGCCGATCCCCTATTCTGAACGCAGCTATGTGGTCAGCGTCCCCAGTTTCACGGGCTTGTTTGCCGACCAGCCGGCGAGCTGGTACCGGGAAAACGGTTACCAATACCTGGTGGCGAGCAGCTTTCTCTACCAGGTGCCGTTGTTGGATAGGGAAGAGCAGCTTCGCCGGAAACAATTTTATGCTGAACTGGGCAACCAGTTTAGTTTGGTGGGCGAATTTTATCCAAACTCCCAGCAAGTTGCGTCGGCGTTTGTATTTGATGAGATGTATGGGCCGTATGCCAGCCTGTGGGAGCGAGAGCGTCCGGGCCCGGTGATCAAGATTTACGCGGTGGAGGGAAGCGCTCAGCCGTGAAAATGATCGATGCGATTTGTTGCTGTGATGAAAATAAGAACATTCCTTAACCTCCTTGTCTTGCTGTTGCTGTTAAGCCTGGCGTTTGGCCTGTTAACCCGCCGTAGCGCCAGGGCGCAGAGTAGCGGCTGGAGAGCGCCGGTCAACCTGTCGCAGTCGGAGACCAATTCGGGCAGTCCTTCCGTAGCGGTAGATCCTGCTGGAACGTTGCACGTGGTGTGGAGCGAGGAGACGGAGGATGGGCGGGCTTTCATCCGCTATTCCAGCCTGCAGGATGGCGCCTGGTCGGCGGCGAATGAGATTGTCGCCAGCCCGTATTCGGAGGTGGCCGATTACCCGAGCCTGGCAGCCGATTCGCAAGGGTACCTGCACCTGGTCTGGCGAGGGGATGCGACACTGTACTACAGCCGGGCGTATGCGCCGTTAGCCGGCCTGGCGCAGAGCTGGAGCCGGCCGCTGGCGCTGGAAGAGGTTCAGGATTTCATTGGAGCGCCAGATTTGGTGGTGGACGGGCAGGACCGGCTAACCTTGATCTACCCGATTATCCTGGGGGGGCGGAGCGGGATTTATGCTATGCAATCTACGGATGGTGGGCGCACGTGGAGCGATCCGGCGGTAATTTATCGAAATTCGAGGTCCAACCGGATGGTTGATGATGCCCACCTTACGGTGGATGCGAATGGGGGAAAACATGCGGTATGGGTCGAATCGAATTATCCGGAGACGTTCCCGCCGATTGGAATTCGCTATGCCCACGCCCTGGCAGATGAACAGGGGTGGAGCGAGGCGCTGTCACTGGCCAACGGGCCGTATGGCGACCCAGCAATCCTGGCGCGCGGCCTGACTGAGGTGCATGTTGTTTACAGCGGCACCGCTGAAGACCGCTATAAATTCCACCGCTGGTCTTCCGACAGTGGCCGGAATTGGACGGAAAGCTGGCGGAACAGCGAGGTCGGCGGTTTTCAGGGGTATGCCGACCTGGCGTTGGATGGAAGCGACCGGATTCACTGGCTGATGGCGGCTTCTGTTTTGAATATTCGGACGGATGGATTATTTCACACGAGCTGGAATGGAGAGAGTTGGTTGACTGGCGATGCGCCGCTACTGAATGCGTCTACGAAGTCTAATCCGATGGATGTATCTGCGGCAGTTGGGTTAGGGAACCAGCTACACGTCGCACTGATGTACCCGCTTGAGGCGCCTGCCTTGCCGGAAGGAAACAATGAAATCTATTATATCGGGCGGTCGCTGGATGCGGCGAATAGCGCCCCGCGCCCGTTAGCGACAATCACACCCCGGCCCACTTCAATTCCAACGGCGACGGCCGGGCCGGCGGCGACCCGCCAGCCGACGCTGGCGGCGCGGGGCGGACAGGCCAGCTCGCTGTCGGATGGCCTGGTCCTGGCCCTGGGGGGTGGGATGCTGCTCGCGCTGACCCTGGTGAGCGGGGTGATCTTGCTGGCAAGGCGAAAGCCAAGAGCTTGAGCGTTGCTGCTATTAGCAAAGGGTATAATTAGGTTCGAGGCAAAAATGGCACAATATTTACCCGAACTAAAACTTCAACCGATTATTCCGACAGGCCTCTCCCAACCCGTGAATGTTTCTTTACCCGTCGCAGTAAGCAGGATTGCAGCAAGGATACAGCCAATAAATAAAGATCATTCTCTTTGGATCCTATGCGCGTGGTAATCCTACACCGGATAGCGATGTTGATTTGCTTGTCATAGTCGATTCGGAAGCGTCGCCTCGGGAGCGTTCGTGGGCAGTTTCTCGCCTGCTTTTACCGAGGCCTTTTCCAGTGGATATCCTGGTGAAAACTCCTCAGGAAATCCAAAAAGCACTGGATGAAGGCGACTTTTTTATTCAAGAGATTATCAATCAAGGGATTGTTTTGTATGACCGAAGCAAACAACCTCCTGGCGTGGGTTAAGTGTGCTTAGCCAGCCGGGATACTGGTCCCTGTAGACATCAAATCACTAAATGTATTAACAGATTATTCCATCCGTGTGCGTACCCTGGTGAGGATCCTGACCCTTTTGAGGCGCGTGAAGCACTAGAAATTGCAAAAAAAGTTCGTCGATTTGCCAGAAAGTTCCTCGGGGATCTATAAAGGCTCTATTTTTCACGGCTTCGATCACGATTTCTCATAATTACTGGTAAATAGCAGGCAAAGCAGAGCCAGTCCAATACCTCTTCTTCTGAAAAAAAGAATTCTCAGAAGGTGTAGTTTGAAATTTAATCATTCATCAACTGTGAGCAACCAAATTGTGATTGAACCCAGCCAGGGGTGGTTTAACTTGAAGCTGAAGGCAGTCTGGCGCTACCGCGAGCTGCTGGGTTTCCTGGTGTGGCGAGATGTGAAGGTGCGCTATAAGCAGACCGCATTGGGGGTGGCGTGGGTGGTGGTGCAGCCGCTGATCAGCATGCTGGTGTACAGCGGGATTTTTGGGGCGCTGCTGAACGTGCCGACCGGCGGGATTCCTTACCCGTTGTTTGTATTGAGCGGGCTGCTGCCGTGGCAGTATTTTTCGAGCTCG
>JAYRWF010000161.1:0-10919 GCA_041918195.1 Anaerolineales bacterium | reverse complement strand
CCTGGCTAAACTGCTCGACAATTTTTTCAGGATTCTCTGGGTCAAAGAAGAATAATTGGTCTCCTTCAATCCGGTAAATTACCTCACGCATTCGCCCCATGCCGTCGAAAAGCTGGAGGCGGTTATGGTCCAAAAGTTTGTAGTTGAACACCCGGTAAATCTGGCCATCCTGATAAAGCCATATAGAGCGGTCGGCGTGGAATTCATACAACAGGTTAGCAGGCGGAGCACTACGCCAGCGTCCGACCACGTCAGCCTGGGCTGTGCAGGCGCACAGCAGGACAGCGAGTAAGATCAGGCAGCCAATCCGCCTCATTGCGTGGCTTTTTTGGAGTAATCCAGCGCGATCACCTCGGGCCGGATCGGCAGGCGGGTTGCTCGGATGCCAGTGGCATCGAAAACGGCATTGGCAATTGCCGGGGCGACTGGAACCAATCCCATCTCGGCAATTCCTTTAACGCCAAATGGCCCGCTCAGCTCTGGTAGCTCCAACAAAATCGTCCGAATATTTGGCGGGGTATCCACAGCCGTCGGTAACAAATATTCGGTGAAAGATTCAACCCACTGGTCATTCTGTTTAAGCTCCATCGATTCGGTCAGAGCGTAGCCGATCGCCATGACTGCGCCGCCCTCAACCTGGCCTTCAACTCCAGCCCGGTTAATGATCCGGCCGACATCATGAATAGCCACCATATCCTTGACTTCAATCGTGCCGAGTTCGGGATCGATTTCCACCCGAACGACATTTGCTCCAAAGGCATGCATGATGTGTGGTAGGCCAATTGGGAGATGGTCAGGGGTACGCTCAGGGGGGTAGGGGAAGCTGAAGGTCGCGCTGGCTCCAAGAACCAGGCCCTCTTCCGCAGCCCGGCTGCTTAAATCGCTGACAGTCACCGGTTGTCCATCTGGTAGGTGGACTGTCCCCCCCTGGTAGCGGAGTTGCTCTGCAGGCAGGTCTAATTTTCGAGCAGCGTAGGCAATGGTTTCTTCTACCAGTTTGCGTGAAGCCAGGATGACCGAATTCCCAACCAGGTAAGTCATTCGGGAAGCGCAAGTCACCCCGCCATTGGGAGAAACCAGCGAGTCTATATCTACCGTCCCGACCTGTTGGTAAGGTATCCCCAAGGTTTCGGCTGCGATCTGTTCGATCGCTGTCTGCATTCCCTGGCCTAGCTCCGGCGCGCCGATGTAAATGATCAGGCGGCCTTCTGGCGACCATTCCAGGCGGTTGGTGGAATCATCGGGAACGCGGTGCCCAAGGCCCATGCTTTGCAGGCTAAGCGCCAGGCCCACCCCACTCAGCTTACCGGTTGGTGGCTGGATTTTGCGCAATTGCTCCCGGGTTTCTTCAGCATGCTTCAAAATGATCGGCAAGCTCCGGGCGGTCTCCCCAACCTGGACGCGGGTGAAAAAATGATCTCCCGGTTGGAGCGCATTCCGGTGACGTATCTCCAAGGGATCGATGTCGAGCCGTTGGGCTAACATGTCGATCATCGATTCGGTCGCGAAGTGGGCCTGTGGGCTGCCAAAACCGCGCATTGCTCCTGACAATGGGCTGTTGGTGTAAACCACCTTGGTCAGCACACGCAGGTTTGGAATCCGGTAAGCACCCTGGACCATCTCGGTTAGCAAGCTGCCAACTGCTGGTCCATAGGAAGCATAAGCCCCGGTGTCCATATGAATGGTTGCTTCAAGCGCCACCAGTGTTCCATCTGAACGGGCCCCCAGGCGGTAATGAAGATGGGCCGGGTGGCGTTTCGGGTGCGCCAGGAAGGATTCCCAGCGTGTATTGACCAGCCGTACTGCTCGCCTGGTCAGCCAGGCAGCCAGGCCAGCCAGGATATGCTGCTCCGAATCCTCTTTCCCTCCGAAAGCACCACCGACCACTGCGCTTTTCACCCGCACCTGTTCTTCTGGAAGGTTTACAACTTCCGCGATGTGGCGTCGGTCATCGAAAGGTTTTTGCGAGCTGACAATTACGGTCAGCAGTCCATTTTCATCGATATAGCCCAAAGCAGACTCTGCCTCCAGGTAGGCTGGGGAAATGCGCGGCAACTGGAAGCTTTCTTCCAGGATCACATCGGCTTGGGCGAAACCGGCTTGTAAATCGCCATCCTGGATATCGTACTCGCAGAGTAAGTTGCCTGCCGGGTGAATCCCTGGCGCATCCAGCGCCAGAGCCTGGAAGACATCCAGCACTGCTGGTAGCTGCGAGTATTCGATTTTAATAGCTTCCAACGCTCGTTCAGCGCTGGATCGATCCTCTGCTACTACAATAGCAATTGGCTCCCCCTGATGGCGGACGACTTCCCAGGCCAGCACCGGTTGGTCTGCAACCAACGCCCCATGTATCTTATGCCCAGGAATATCTGCCGCAGTGATGACCGCGATCACCCCTGGCATCTGGCAGGCGGGGGTGGTATCCATTGATCGAATCAATGCATGATGATGGGGCGAGCGCAGGATTGCCCCGCTGTACACCTTGCCAACTGAGATATCACCAACATACAACGCTTTTCCGCAAACCTTATCCGGGCCATCTTTGCGGACTTCCGATTTTCCGATCGTAATTGTGGCGTCAGCCAGTTTTAGTTCATTTTCCATGGCTGAGCTCCTTCTCTGCCAGGTGCACTGCGCTGATCATCCGGCTATACCCCGTGCAGCGACACAGGTTGCCCGACAGCGCTTCACGAATTTCTGCGTCGTCTGGATGCGGATTGTGTTGCAGCAGGTCATAGGCAGCCAGGACTGCGCCAGGGGTGCAGTAGCCGCACTGCACTGTTCCAGCATCGATGAATGCCTGCTGGACCGGGTGCATCTGGCCTTCGAACGCTAAACCTTCAATAGTTAGGATTCGGCGGCCATCTGCCTGCCCAACCAGCACAAGGCAGGAATTTACGAGCTTGCCATCCATCAGGACGGTGCACGCGCCGCATTCTCCTTCTTGTCCACAAGCATCCTTAGCTCCGGTCAGTCCCAGATCCTCGCGCAGCAGGTCTAGCAGGCTCCGGTTGGCTCCTGTTTGGATCTCGTAATAATTACCATTCACAGTCAGGTGGATTGTCAGCATGGATTCACTCTAATTCCAGTAAGCTGGCTGCTAATGCTGAGATCGCGCGCTTGACCAGCGTTTGGACAGCGTGCCGCCGGTAATCAGCCGAGGCGCGCAGGTCGTCAATTGGCTGGCAGGTCTGAGCGGCGATCCGGCCGGCTTCCTGACTCCTGGCGAGCGTGATTGGTTGGCGGGCCAGGATGGCTTCGGCCTCTGGGCAGCGGATGGCGGTTGGCGCGACGGCTCCTAAAGCAATCCTGGCCTGGCTCACGCTGCCATCCCGTTCAAACGCCAAGTAGACCGCCACGCTGGCAACGGAGACAGCCATGCCCTGGCGGTTGCCCAGCTTTAGAAAAATTGAACCGGCTCGCTGGGTAAGCGTTTCAATCTCGACCTGGTGAATGATCTCCCCAGGTTGCAGGGCAGTTTTGCCCGGCCCAAGTAGAAACTCATCGAGCGCGATGCGCCGTTCAGACTTCAGGCTGCTTAACGACAGTACTGCCTGGTGTACCAGCAACGGTGGCAGGCTGTCTCCGGCCGGCGATGCATTTCCCAGGTTCCCGCCTAGCGTTCCGCGGTTGCGGGTTTGCTGGCAGCCAACCGAGGCGGCGGCTTGGACCAGGGCTGGCGCACCGATTACCACCAACGGATGGGTGCGGATTTGTTCAAAGGTTGCCAGGGCGCCGATGCGCAACATTCCGTTCGCTTCGGTGATGAAATCCAGGTTTTTAATCCGGGAAAGGTCAACCAATCGTTCCGCTTTCAGCCGGCCTTGTCGGATTTGCGGGAGCACATCTGTGCAACCTGCAACCGGGAGACTGGATGGTTTGCTCAAACAGTCGCAGGCCTGCTCCATCGTCTCGGGGGCGATAAAAGTAAACTCCTGCATTATTCTCCACTCCGTGAATATGGGGTTGCAAACGCTCCTGGAAATTCTGCCCGCCGCGAAACGGTAACCAGGGCGATAATCGTGACGATATAGGGCAGCATTAGCAACAACTCGGAAGCAATTGGCAAGCGTAAAGTTTGTAAAGAGAGTTGGAGCGCCAGGGTGGCTCCAAAAAACAGGGCGCCCCACAACCCGCGCAATGGGTTCCAACGTGAGAAGATGACAATCGCAATTGCGATAAAGCCTCTCCCAGCGGTCATCTGTGTCCAAAAGATCCCCAGGTTAGCCAACGGCAGGTAAGCTCCTCCCACGGCGGCCAGGGCGCATCCAATCATCAGGCCCAGGTAGCGCATCCAGGCTACGTTTATCCCCCGTGTATCGGCCGCATCTGGCCGCTCTCCCACGCTGCGCAGCGCCAGGCCAAAACGCGTCCGGAACAGGATCACTTGAGCTACAATGGTCAGGATCAGGGTCAGGTACACCAGGATGTTTTGTTGGAAGATCACCTCTCCCAGGATTGGGATGCGCTCGAGCAGGGGGATGGGAAGCTCTGGGAACATTTTAATTGTCGGTGGGATTGTGCGCAGCCCAAAATAAAGCCGGAAGAGTAAAGTCGACAAACCACTGCCCAGGATTGTAATCCCCAGGCCTGCCACAACTTGGTTTACTTTGGCGGTCACGCTCAAGAATCCCATCAGCAAGCCGAACAAGATGCCGGTTAAGATAGCCGCTAATATGCCCGCCCATAAATTACCGGTCATAAATGCACCGACAAAGCCGCTCAGCGCCCCCATCAGCATGATGCCTTCCAATCCCAGGTTGAGGATGCCCGCCCGTTCGGTAAATGTCTCTCCCAGGGCAGCCAACAAGATTGGGGTTGCCAGGCGGACAGAGGCCGCCATCCAGCCGATCACAAATGGCAAGGTGATCAGTTCAAGATTCATTTCGCCGCCTTTCGGAAGAAGTAACTACGCGCCAGTACCAGCAAAATTACGCATCCCTGGATCACGTCCACCAGCGCGAATGGCACGCCAGCGTTGCGTTCCATTGCATTGCCGCCGGTAACCAGGGCGGCAAAGAAGAACGCCGATACCAACATCCCTAGTGGGTGTAGTTCGCCCAGCAAGGCTACTACGATTCCCAGGTTACCGATCCCGCGCGCGATTTCTTCTATCAACCGGTAATGCAGGCCAAAGATTTCACCCCATCCGGCAACGCCAGCCAGCGCGCCGCTGATCCCTGTCACCAAAGTGATCATCAGTGGCACCTTCAGGCCGATTTGTTTGGCCACCCGCTGGCTATGCCCGACGATCTCGATCCGCATGCCCAGGGTGGTTCGCCAGAAAATGACTGCCAGGCCGACCATTACCAGCGCCACCACGAAAGCGATATTCAACCGGGTGCCAGGGATCAAGCGGGTCAGGATGAAGGCATCGGCAATCAGCGGCGATTGAGGAAAGTTGAAGCCCTCTGGATCGATCATTGGTCCGTGAACCAGGTAGGCCAGCAAATAAATCGCGATGTAGTTGAGCATTGAGGTGGTGATTACCTCATTCGCCTGGGCATAGGCCTTAAGCAGGCCAGCAATTAACCCCCACAACATCCCGCCAAGCATCCCACCCAGGAAGGTGAGTGGTAGCACCACCAGCGGCGGCCAATCTTTGAAGATCAGCGCTAGCCAGGTCGATAAAATTGCTCCGGCGATTATCTGGCCTTCGGCGCCGATGTTCCAGATCTGGCACCGAAAGGAGATCGATACTGAGATCGCGATGATCAGTAACGGCGTTGCCTTGACCAGAGTTTCAGCGAATCGATCGACTGAGCCGAAGGCGCCTTGCAGCAAGCTGGTGAAAGCCTCAGCCGGGCTTCGCCCATTCAGTAAGAGGAGTAACGTTCCGATTAGGAGTGCAATGAGAACTGAAAAACCGGCCTGGTAAAAATTTCGCCAGATTGCTTTCCAATTGGGTTGATTTCGTTCTCCTGCCGCGCGGGCGGTGCTCATGGGTTTACCTCCTGGGCAGTCAGTTCGGACAGTGGGGTGCCCGCCATCATCAGTCCGATTTTCTGGATTTCTGCCTGTCCTGCCTGCAGTACGCCCATTGAGTGGCCGTTATACATGACCAGGATTCGATCGCTGAGCAGAAGTAATTCATCCAAGTCTGAAGAAATTAATAAGATTGCGTTGCCTTTATCGCGCTCGTCGAGTAATTTTTGATTGATGTAAGCGGCGGCGCCAATATCCAGGCCGCGCGTCGGCTTGTTGGCCAGGATCAAATGGGGCGCCTGGCTTAACTCACGCGCCAGGATCAATTTTTGTTGGTTGCCGCCGGAGAGCGTTGCCGCGTTTACCGCCGGCCCAGGGGCGCGCACATCAAAAGCGCTGATTATTTTTTGTGTGAAGGCGCGGATATTTGCAAATTGCAGCAGGCCTCTTTTCGAAAAAGGCTGTTTTTCGAATATTTTCAAGGTCGCATTTTTACCCAGGTCGAAATCTAAAATCAACCCTTCATGTTGGCGATCATCGGTGATATAGCTGGCTTGGTGGTTGATGAAATCATGCGTTTGCCAGTGGGTAGCGTCCTGATTCTGGATGATCAGTCGGCCGGATTGGACTGGGCGCAAACGGGCGATTGCCTCAACAAGTTCATGTTGGCCATTGCCATCAACCCCGGCGATGCCCAGGATTTCCCCGGCATGTAGGGTTAAATTCATCCCTTGCACAGCGGGCAAGCCGCGGTCATCCAACACAGATAAATCTTCGACTAGTAAGATGACTTCCTTGGGGCCTTGGGTTAGCTTTCCTTCTTCGAGATGGGCTGCTTGCTCTGCACCGGCCAGGGCAAGAAAAGAAGCTTTTTGTTTGCTATGGAGAGATGCTACGTCGTGCCCGATCATTTCACGCGCCAGCTCAGCTTTGTTGGTTTTATTGGTCATGGCGCTGAATACCACCCGGCCGCTGCGCAGTACGGTTACTCGCTGGGTAAGCTTTAAGACCTCTTCTAGTTTATGACTGATGAAAACAATCGATTTTCCCTGCTCCGCCATTTTGCGCAGCCCGTCCGAAAGCATTTCGGCTTCTTGGGGCGTCAGCACAGCTGTTGGCTCATCCAGGATCAGCACCTGAGCGCCTCGATATAGGCTGCTCAGGATTTCCACCCGTTGCTGCTCGCCCACAGAGAGCTGCTGGATGCGCGCCGCCGGATCGATTTTCAGACCGTATTGTTCTGCAACCGCGGCTACCTGGGCTTGCGCAGCCTGCTGATCGATGAAAAAGCTTCCTGGCAGTCCTAAAATTACATTATCCGTCACTGTGAAGGGCTGTACCAGCTTGAAATGCTGGTGCACCATGCCGATCCCTCGGGTAATTGCATCGGCGGGTGAATGAAAGTTCGCCGCTTGGCCGTCGATCCAGATTTCTCCCTCGTCAGGCCGGTATAGACCAAACAGGATATTCATCAGGGTCGTTTTTCCCGCGCCATTCTCTCCCAGCAACCCGTGGACCTCGCCTGGATAAAGAGTTAAGCTGACCCGATCGTTGGCTAGAACCCCTGGAAAACGCTTGGTAATGTTTTTTAACTCGACAAGGCTCATCTCAACCTCAATGAATGAAGTTGGTTTGGATGGCAGGCCATCCAAACCAACTTTCCTAACGGTTGATCCAATTTCCTGAGTTGGTTATTCGGTGGTTTCTAGCTTGAAGTTATCCATATCGCCCAGGTCAAGGGTGTTGGCTTTGAAGCCGGAAATGGCTTCATCGAGCGCTGTCTGTAATTCAGGTGTAACCAGGCCCTTCAAGGCATCATTGTATTCAACTGAGACGCCGTCATTGGCAAGCTCGACCCAATACTTCTTGTTACCGAAGGTATCATCAGCGGTTTCATTGATCATTTGGGTGTAAACCGAAGACCAGTGATACACGAAGCTGGCAATGACGTTATTGGGAGCCAGTGATTTCTGATCAACTACGTTGCCCATGCAGTTGGTGTTCTTTTCCTGGCAAGCGCCTAATACTGCGATGCCTACACCGTCACCGCTCTGCCAGAGCAGGTCTGCACCTGCGTTAATTTGGCTTAGTGCGGCTTCCTTCGCCCCGGCCAGGTCATTAAAGTCACCCACAAAGGTGTTCAAGACTTTTACATCGGGATTGACTTTTTGTGCGCCCAGCAGGAAGGCGACATGTCCGCGGTGGATCTCAGAGACATCCACACCACCCACAGCGCCAACCAGGTTGCTCTCGGTCAGTGAGCCAGCGATCAAACCCATCAGGTAGCCGCCCTGTTCGAGCTTGACATCATAAACGCCAACATTTTCAGCCAGCTTGTACCCGGTACCAATCGCAAAATTGACATTCGGGAATTCGGTGGCCACTTTGATGATCGGTTCCTGGAACTGGAAGCCGTGTCCGATCACCAGGTTGTAGCCTTGCTTGGCATAGTCACGCAGCGCCGGTTCAATATCGACAGGGTCGTAAACCTGTTCCACCACAGTCAATTCGACCTGCACCTTAGCTTCCTTAACAGCCTGGTTAATGCCGTCGAAGGCGGCTTGGTTCCAGGAGACATCGTCCTTTCGTCCGGGCAAGATCAGGGCGACTTTTATTTTCTGCCCGGTCTCTTCAGCGGCGGGCTCTGCTGCTTCTTCGGCTGGTTTTGGGGCGCAGGCTGATACCAGCAAAACGATCAGCATGATGATTGAAAACATACGAAAAACTCGATGGTTCATTTTTTCTCCTCTGTTTATTAATCTGGTAGCTGAACATGTAGGGAAATTGGATCGCATTGTTTTGGCTATCTTGACCTCCTTCACGCGCTTGATCAGGGGTATCTTTTGAAAGTTGTGGTTGCCAGTTTTTTCTCGAGTGTCGAGAGAAAAAAACCGCGCTTGTTTAGCCTGCAATTAATTTAACCCTTGGGTTGTTTGCCTGTCAAGTGACGGATGTCACGAATTGTTGATATACTAGATGTATCTTTATTTAATCGAATCTCGCTGCATCTGATTCCAGGAGGACCAGTGATCACAGAAGCAGAATTTTCTCATCTCCGCCGGGCAATCGAACTTGCTCGCCTGGCTCGTGAACACGGCAACCATCCCTTTGGGGCTTTGCTACTGGATGCTCAAGGCCAGGTGATCCTGGAGGCTGAGAATACGGTGAATACCGAGCAGGATTGCACCGGGCACGCTGAGACCAACCTGGTTCGCCTCGCTTCGAAGCAATTTGATCGCCAGGTGTTAGCATCGTGCACCCTGGTGACCAGCACAGAACCCTGTGCTATGTGCGCCGGAGCGATCCATTGGAGCGGTGTCGGGCGGGTGATCTTTGGCCTGGCTGAGGATCGTTTATATCAGCTCACTGGTGGAGATGAGTCCAACGAAACTATGCGCCTGCCCTGCCGGGAAGTTTTTGCTCACTGCCGCCGGATGATCCAGGTTGAAGGGCCATATCTGGAACAGGAAGCAGAGGGTGTACACCTTGGTTTTTGGAACCCTTGAGTATCCTTGCGGCCAAGCTTCTTTATTTATTCCTTATTGACCATCAATTAGAACAATGCTAAAGTAAGTATGGATATCGGGTGGGGGGGTCATACTGGATTCCTATCGGTATGGCCTTATCGATATTTAGGCTGAATTTTCTACGTAGACGACCTCGGGAGGGTAGGCGAATGGAACTTTCTCCAGCAATAACGCTTTTAACCGGCGTTTCAGTTGGCGAAGCAGTGCAACTGAAAGCCCGCGAGCTTGACCGGGAGCATCTTTTTCTTGGATTGCTCAAGATTGAAGATCTCTTGAAAGCTGAAAATCCGCTCCGGGATATGCCGGAGGAGGATTGGAAAGTCGCCCGTCAAGAAGTATCAGATTTCGCTGCTTTTCTGAAGCAGAAAAATATATCGGCCAAATCGCTTCGCCGCCGTCTGCGTCGCATGCTGCTGGACGCGAACCAAAGCCCTGGCGAATTCACAGGACACCGCACCTCCCAATGCCGTAAGTTGTTCGATCAGGCAGAATCAATTGCCAGTTCGTGGAGTGATTTACAAACTGGCCTGTTGGCTTTTTGGGCAGCCTGTCTCCAGATGGAAAGTCCGATCCTGGCCCAGTTGTTTCAGGAGCAAAATATCCAGCCAGAACAGCTATCTCCGCTGGCTGGGGCAGGGGAGAAGGTGGGCGAATTAGGTCTGGGCCCGATTGAAGGGTCAGAGGAAAAGGCGGCGGAGCCCGAGAAACCAGCCTCCCAAGCGATTTCTCCCTTGGCGGAATTTGGCCGGGATATCACCCTACTGGCCCGAGATGGCAAACTCAGCCCGGTGATTGGCCGGCGTGAAGAAATGAAGACCATGGCTCGGATCCTGATGCGCAACAGTAAGTCAAATCCGATGTTGATCGGCGATCCTGGCGTTGGCAAGACAGCTTTGGTTGAAGGCCTGGCCCAGTTGGCTGTCCAGGAAGATGCCCCTGAGGTGCTACGTCCATTTCATTTCGTTGAGATCTCGATGTCTGCCCTGGTGGCAGGCGCGATGTACCGCGGCCAATTTGAGGAGCGTCTGCAAAAGGTGCTTGAGTTAGCCGCTAAGGATCCCAACCTGGTGTTGTTTATCGACGAGGTCCATACCATGATGGGCGCAGGCGCTGGCACGGGCAGCACTATGGATGCCGCCAATATCCTCAAACCAGCCCTGGCGCGTGGCGATGTTCGCTGCATCGGCGCTACTACGATCGATGAGTACCGCAAGCATATCGAGCCCGATGGCGCGCTGGCCCGCCGTTTTCAGCTCCTATGGGTCGATGAACCTTCCCGTGATGAGACACTGGCAATCTTAAAGGGTTTACGCCCGCGTTTTGAGAAACACCACCAATTATCCATTCCCGACTCGCTCCTGGAAAAGGTGGTTGACCTGGCCATCCGTTACATTCACGAGGGGTTCCTGCCGGATAAAGCAATTTCAGTGCTCGATGAAGCCTGTACTCGGCGGCGGTTGCTAACCT
>JAYRWF010000160.1:0-2789 GCA_041918195.1 Anaerolineales bacterium | reverse complement strand
TGCGCACCATCACCACCCACCCCGACAAGCCCAACCCCTTCGGCGAGCGGGTGGCCGCCTTCCCCTACTCCTTCGACGACGAAGCCCGCCTGGTCGCCACCCTGGCCGGGGCCGAGACGCTCTACAACACCTACTGGATCCGCTTTCCCTACGCCGGGCAGACCTACGAGCAGACCCTCGCCAATACCGAGACCCTCTTCCGCTGCGCCCGCCAGGCTGGGGTCGGGCGGATCATCCACATCGGTGTCACCCGGGCCACGCTCGACTCGCCCTTGCCCTATTACCGCGGCAAAGCCATCCAGGAAGAGCTGCTCAAGGCTTGCGGCGTGCCCTTCTCAATCGTCCGCCCGACCCTGGTATTCGGCAAAGAAGATATCCTGGTCAATAACATCGCCTGGCTGATCCGCAAAAGCCCCGTTTTCCCGATCTTCGGCGCTGGCGATTACCGCGTCCAGCCGGTTTTTGTCGGCGACCTGGCCCAGATCGCCCTCGACCAGGCTGCCGGCCCACCTGGCGCCACCGTCGACGCCATCGGCCCCGAGACTTACACCTTCGAACAATTCGTCCGCCAGATTGCCCTGGCCCTCGACCGCCGGACTCGCTTGATCCACGTCCCCCCTGGCCTGGGTATCCTGCTCGGCCGGCTCATCGGCCTGTCGCTCGGCGATGTGCTCTTGACGCGTGACGAGCTGCGTGGGCTGATGGACGAGTTGCTCACCTCAACCCAGCCGCCCAACGGCCCGACCCGCTTTTCGGACTGGCTGGCGCAAAACCGTTCCAGTGCCGGAGCCGCTTATACCTCCGAGCTGGCCCGCCACTTTCGCTGGTTCCCATCCACCGGAGCTAAAGCATGAAAATACCCGAGTCTATCCGCACGCTGATCGAATCCGGCTGCCCGGCCCATTTCGTTACCCTCAACCGCGACGGCAGCCCCCACCTGACCCTGGTCTGGGTCGGCCTGCAGGGCGATGAAATTGTCGCCGCCCACCTGGTCGCCAACCAGAAAGTCAAAAACCTGCGCCGCAACCCGCAGGTAGCCATCTCGCTCCAGTCGCCCAGCAAGAGCGCCCTCGGCCTGACCGAATATGCTGTCCTGTATGGAAAAGCCTACCTCGAGCCAGGCGGCGCCCCCGAGCTACTCCAGCAACTCGCCGGCGTCTATCTCGGCCCGGGGATCAAGTTCCCGCCGATGGAGAACCCCCCGCCAGGCTTCATCACCCGCGTCACCATCGAGCGCATTGCCGGGGTCGGCCCCTGGACCGGGCGGGCGGTCTAAGACTTCCATCCGGCGCGCCGGGCAATTGTCACCCGGCGCGCTGGTATTCTTGCTGTGCCTGGAGTGTTAGCAGCGGACAACAATCCGGGCAATTTTTTCGGGCTTGCTTCCTTCCAACCAAACCGTGAGCACCAGCCGCTCTTTGCAAGCTCGTAAGACGATCTCGCCGATCGCCTTTTCGCGACTCTTGATCAGTCGCCGGTCGGTGCACGAAGCCATTACAAAGCCGACAAAATCGCCAAAGCAATCGAAAATCACTTCGCAGACTTTACCGGTAAATTCGTGCCCTTCCTCGGGAACGATCTGGATTGGTGGCGCGCCTTCCAAAGAAGGTTCGATCTCGGCCGAGTTTCCACCCAACCCATCCACCCGGTCAGCAATGTAGCCAACGTACCGTTTGAGCACCGCGTACCAGCGGTTATCCGGCGTCATCGCCGCCAGGCGCCATTTCATCACCGCCAGCGTGTTTTCTTCGGGGAAGAGCAGCGTCTCTTGGGTTTTGACCGGAATTTTAATTTGGAAGGTACCGGTGACGTAGCGCCAGTTTTGCATTACCTGGGTTGTGGTGATCGCCATTGCTCCCGCTGCTGCTGGTGTATCAGTCGCTTTGGGCTCTTTCGGTGCAGCCAATCGCGTCAACCCGCCAAAATCCTGGCGCCGGGTTCGGATCCTGCGGACGATGATATTAAACTCCTGCCCTTTGACGACATTGGGTGGTAGATCGATGGTGATCAAGCCGGCTATGTTCGCATCCAGGCCGCTTGGGATCGGGATATAGGTCAGGCCGCGGGTTACCTGGCATTGCAGCGTATTCGCCTCCGGGGTAGACAGGTGGTGCGTGGCATACAACCGGGAAGCCATCGCTAGCACCTGTGCAGTATCCACCTGTGGCCAGTAGATACTGGCAACGCTTTCCAACGGTGTATTCCCCCAATCGATCATCAGCTCATCCGGGTAATCCAGCAACCAGCCGGGTTTCTCAGCCACCGCTGGGCTCGGTCGCAGGTCGAAGGTTTGTGGAATCCGATGCGTGGCTGCCGTTCCGGGGTTGTTGGATTGCGTGATCTGCAGGTTCCGTTGCGCCAGCTTGTCGCAGTTCTCTGGGTTCCTCGTGATACCACCGGCGTTGATGATCGGCGCCTGGTCATAGGCAATTTGCGCCACAATACAATGATGCGTTCCAACCAGCAGTGCCGGGACTGGAATGCTGTTAATCCGGTAGTTCGAATCGTACACGTTTAAGAAGCAGCCGAAATAAGCCCAGGCGGCATCGCCGGAAGGTATCTGAATTGTCCGGTTATTGATGCCATTGCTCCCGAGCTCCGGGTTATTCGGATCGTTAAAATCGGGGCTATAGCCGGTGGCAAAAAACGGCAGGGTATGGTAACCCGGCCCAGGCAGCGGAGAAGCCGGCAGGTTGTTCGAGTTCAGGTTGCTCAGGTAGGTGGAGGCTGGTTGGTAATCCGTATCCGCCGACTGGGTGCACCACAGGCGGAAGAAAACCTTCACATTT
>JAYRWF010000159.1:0-1510 GCA_041918195.1 Anaerolineales bacterium | reverse complement strand
TGAAGCCAGTGCTTCACCGCGAAAACCAAGCGTGCTGATATGGAACAGGTCGGCTGCCTGGGTTAACTTACTGGTTGCATGCCTTTCTACTGCCAGGTGCAGTTCTTTGGTCGGAATTCCGGTTCCATTATCAGCGACTTCGATCAGCCGCTGCCCGGCTTCCAGGATGTCAATCTTAATTTCGCTGGCCTGGGCATCGAGTGAATTTTCCAGCAGTTCCTTGACGACCGAAGCTGGACGCTCGACAACTTCTCCGGCAGCAATTTGGGAAGCAATTTCCGGCGATAAAATACGAATGGCCATGGGTCAATTATAATTACTTTATGCGCTACCAGGTTTTATTTTTCGATCTCGACGACACCCTTTACCCGAACAGCTCTGGTTTGTGGGCAGCCATCCGCGAGCGGATGGGTTTGTACATGTCTGACCAGTTGCATTTCCCCCCTGAGCTGGTCCCAATTCTGCGCAAGCAGTACTATGAGACTTATGGGACAACCTTGCGAGGCTTGCAGCTTCATCACAACGTAGATGCTCACGATTTTCTGGCTTATGTCCATGACTTGCCGTTGGAGAAGTACCTCCGGCCTGCGCCGGAGCTGCGGGCAATCCTGACCAGCCTGCCCCAACCGCGATATATTTTCACCAATTCTGATCGCAACCATGCACGCCGGGTTTTAAGCGTCCTTGGTCTGCAGGATTGTTTTGATGGCGTCATTGACATCCTGGCTCTCGAGTTTACCTGCAAGCCATCGCCAGAGGCCTATTCACGTGCCTTAGCGTTGGCAGGCCAGCCGGACCCAAGCCATTGCGTTCTGCTCGACGATGCCCCATCTAACCTGCGCCCGGCCCAGTTGCTTGGTTTTCGGACGGTCCTGGTTGGCTCGAATGGAACGTCAGAACCGGTTGCCGATCTGGTAGTATCGGAGTTATCCAGTTTACCAGGGGTTTTTCCGGAATTGTGGGAGGTCAACTGAGCATGGAAACCAATCTTGATCTCGGCCGGGCTGCGCTAATCGTCATCCTGGCATTGGTGGGTGTTGTGTTTATCAATGTCGCGATTTACTACATGGTAAAAGGCAAAGGTACGATCGGCCAGATCCAAATGATCCGCAAGGCGGCTGGCCGGGCGCGCAATCCCTGGGAAGTGGAAGAGCAGGCTCTTCAGGATCTATCTGAACTGGTCAAGCAGTTGAAAAACCCGACCCCAGATAAGGCGTCTCCGGAAGAACCCCCAACTGCCCATTCGGAGCAGCCCCGTGGATAAGCGCCTCAGCCTGGAACAAGCGGCTGGCCTGGTTAAGCCGGGAAGCCTTTTTGCCTTGGGCGGCGTCACCCTATACCGCCGGCCGGTTGCTTTTGTTCGCACTTTACTCCAGCGGTTTCGAAATACAGCCCAGCCTGCTGAATTAACTTTGCTATCATTCACCGCTGGCTTAGAATGCGACTGGTTGGTCGGCGCTGGCCTGGTCAGTCGCGTGCGAACCTGTTATTTTGGTCTCGAAATATTTGG
>JAYRWF010000158.1:0-3623 GCA_041918195.1 Anaerolineales bacterium | reverse complement strand
GGTAATCCCATAAAGGTTCCGGTTTCTTTCAGTCCACGCAGGTTAAGCAGTGTTATTAGCAGCAATAAGAATAGCGCTGCCGGGATCCGGTAGGTCCATAATTCTGGAAAGGCCGACGCGATTGCCTCTACTCCAGCGGTCAGGCTGACGGCTGCGGTTAACAGGTAATCGATGATTAATGCTGAAGCAGCTAGCAATCCAGGAATAGTGCCCAAATTACTGCGCGCAACGATATAGGAGCCGCCTCCCGATGGATAGGCGTGGATCGTTTGGTAGTAGGAGATTGCTGCAATTGTTAGTACCCCTGCGATCGCCAGCCCAATCGGCCAGCTCAATGCCAATCCCGCGCTGCCAGCAATGATTAACCCTAAATAGATTTCCTGGTTGGCATAGGCAATAGAAGAGAGCGCATCTGGCGAAAAGGCAGCCAGAGCCTGGATTTTGTTTAACTTTTTTTCCGATATTTCTTTAGTGGGTAGTGGACTGCCAAGGATCAGATGCTTTAGCTTGTCCAGCATAGGGTTACACTTTCCGAGCCAGCAGGTAAATGTACAGTATTGTCAGGATCAAGAACAGTCCGGTCAGCGCCCATCCAGCCAGGGTTCCCCAAACCGAAGCTTGTTGAGTCAAGGCTGCGATGGTGCTGATCACCATTCCCAATACCAGCGAAAACAGGATTTCTCGCCGTGCCTGGCCAACGTCAGGCGATTCGAGAAACAGGCTGCGCAACCCGGTTAACACCAATCCAAAGGTAATCAGGATGGCGCCAAACATGCGCGCAAACCCCACGATCGTCCAGTAGACCTCGACCTCCAGACCAGGAATGTCCTGGACGCCAAAGTAAGCCAGGACGTTTGGGCCATACAAGGTGAAACCAATACCCAACGCCAGGAAGATAAAGCCATTGATCGGGAGCAGTTTGGAGAGTTTCATTTTTCGTTTCCTACATTTTGAGTTTGATGTTTAAGATTTCAACTTGCTGACCAGCGCGTAAAGATTGCCATTGATAATACTCGCCTGGCGCTGGTTTCGTTGACGACCAGCTCGCCGGCGGTTAATTTACCGCCCAGGCCATCCAGGGCTTCCTGCAAGGCATAGTAAATACACATGGCAGAGGCGCGGATGGCATAGGCAGTCAAGACAACGAATACGGGTCGGTCGCTGAGGAGCAAGCGGCAGTTTTGCAGGAGCTCGGGCATCCCTTCAAAAAATTCCCACACCTGGCCAGCCGGCCCGCGCCCAAACTTGGGTGGGTCGAGAAAGATGCCTTCATACTTTGATCCCCGGCGTACTTCTCGCTGGACAAATTTTTCGACATCATCGACTAACCAGCGGATAGGTTTGTTCTCCAGGCCGGAAAGCGCCTGATTGGTTCGAGCCCAATCAATGGCTTTTTTGGATGCATCGACGTGGGTAACCTGCCCACCGGCCTGCGCTGCCGCCAGTGTGGCCAGTCCCGTATAGCCGAACAGGTTCAAGACGCGCACTGGGCGACCAGCAGATCTGATTTGTTGGCTGATCCAATCCCACTGGACCGCCTGTTCTGGAAATACCCCCATATGCCGGGAAGGGCTGGCCAGCGCTTTGAAACGAAGCGCTTTGTAGCGCATCTCCCAGCCGTCCTGGATCTCTTGATTAAATTTCCACCGCCCTCCGCTTTCTTCGCCGGTAGGTTGAAAAACTGCCTGGGCTTGTTTCCATTGCTTTTCTTCTAATGCAGGCATCCAGATCGCCTGGTGTTCTGGGCGTACAAACCGGTAAGGTCCAAACTGCTCGAGTTTAGCGCCGTTACCGCTATCAATCAGCTCATATTCTTTCCAATCCGTTGAGGCTAATAACTCCAAAGAGGGAATGGATATAGGGTTGCTCAAACAAACGCTCCAAAATATAAGATTAGGGTGTTCTAGCTTGAAATGACAACATCCTAATGAGAATTGTAGTGCATGCTGCCAGGAAGTCAACAGGTGAATTCTTCATAATATAATTGAGTCCATGATTCGCAAAAGACACAATCTATCCTGGGGGGGTATTTTCCTGGGGGGCAGCCTTGTGATTGCAGCCGGGATATGCCTGGCCTGGAGCGCCTGACCTGCTACCAGCCACTTGCGGGCAACCAACCTGCCTGGGCTTGAGTCGGCCTTGCTACAAGTTAACTGGCCACGCTGGCTGCCGGCTGGCCGCTCAGGTTGGGTGCGCCTGAGAATCGCCCCTCCCGAAGGTTTTCAGCCAGTCGGCCCACGTAATTCCCCGGGTCAAAGCCGGCAGGCGATTGAAGCACGCCTGGAGCTGCCTGGTGTGCTCGCTGCACCCCAAGGGATAATTCGCCAGGCCTGGCTGCCAGACCAGGCGCTTGAATTTTCCTGGCAGGTTCGACCGCCAATTACGGGTGATTATCCAGGATCGATCTGGCTTCATCTCCTGGAGGCTGAAACCCGCCGTTTATTGGCAGTCCAGGAGATTACCATCCAGGCGACCACGCTGGCCGGGTTCGCGTTTTATCCGGCCCAGGTATTTGGTGTGGTTGGTGGATTCGTTGGCGTAGCTATACTGGGCGTTGCACTTTGGCCTGTCTTATTCAAGCAAAAGACTTTCCGAGATCAGGAGATGGAATGATGTTGACGATTGTGCCATTGGTTTTAGGACCTGTGCAGACCAATTGTTATCTGGTTGGTGAAGAAACCAGTCGCCAGGCGGTGGTAATTGATCCAGCCTGGGATGGCGAGAAGATTATGGCAGAGGCTGTGCGGCGTGGCTGGGAGGTTGCTGCCGTCTGGCTGACCCATGCTCACTTTGACCATGTCGCAGGAGCAGCCGCCCTGGCGCGGGTTTTGCCGACGCCCCTTACTCTTGCCATTCATCCCGATGATTTACTACTCTACCAGCGGCAGGGTGGGGCGGCAATGTTTGGACTGCAGATCGATCCAGGTCCTGAACCTACAGTGCTTCTTTCGCATGGCCAGGTCCTGCCTCTTGGCCAGGTCGACTTTGAAGTGCGACATACCCCTGGTCATACCCCTGGCCACGTCGTTTTTTATTCAGACGCTGAAAAAGTTGTTTTTTGTGGGGATGTGATCTTCCGGGGCAGCATCGGGCGGACCGATTTACCCGGCAGCAGTTACCCAGCTTTGATCGAAAGCATTGAAACACAATTGTTTTCATTACCCGATCAAACCGTCCTGTATTCGGGACATGGCCCGCAGACCAGTATCGGAATTGAGCGCCGAACAAATCCATTTTTTAGCTAATCATTTTTTAGATAAGAACCGGGCTGTCCATACGCTTTGTGTTGGACAGCCCGGAATCTGACCTGCTTTGTCAGGTGAATTACTTGGCGTAATCGACCGCCCGTGTTTCCCGAATTACGGTCACCTTAATCTGTCCTGGGTACTGCATCGTCTCTTCAATTGTCTTGGCGACATCGCGCGCCATCCGGATCGATTCCAGGTCATCCACATCTTCTGGCCGAACAAAGATGCGTACCTCGCGTCCTGCTTGCAGGGCGTAACTTTGCGTGACACCTTTGTGGCTGTTGGCAATTTCCTCTAGCGAGCGCACTCGCTTGATGTACTGCTCCAGGCTTTCGCGCCGGGCCCCAGGTCGCGCGCCAGAAATCGCATCCGCTG
>JAYRWF010000157.1:0-2856 GCA_041918195.1 Anaerolineales bacterium | reverse complement strand
GACCTCGAAGCAGTTCTTCGTGGTCATGATGGGCCGCGACCAGCTCAACACGGTGGCCCCCGATTTCTATACCGATGAGGACAACGCGGAGGGCCCCGCCGAGGAGATGCATCGGCTGCGCATCGAGTTCAAGAAGTTGCGCTATACGGTGGAATACTTCCGGGATGTCCTCGGGCCGGAGGCTCCCGAATTAATCGACCTTTTCAAGGACATGCAGGATCACCTGGGCGACCTGAATGACGCCCAGGTAGCAATCCAGATCCTGGACGAGTTCCTGAAATCTGAGTTGAAGAGCCACCGCACTCCGGATATCTTGGACGAAGAAACCCAGGCTGTCCACGCTTACCAGGCTTATCGCCAGGCCGAGCGCGATCGTCTGTTGGAAACCTTCCCAGAGGCCTGGGCGCGCTTTAACAACCCGGAATTCAGGCAAAAAATTGCCCGGGTGGTTTCAGTCTTGTAAGGAAGCACGTAATGATCCTCTATTTCCTCAGGCATGGCCTGGCCGAAGAACGCCAGTCCTGGCGAGGCAGGGATGCAGACCGGCCGCTCACGCCAGCCGGGAAGAAAAAGCTTGCCAGCCTGGTCGAAGCGCTGGCGAATCTGGACCTTGGAATTGACCTGATCCTGACCAGCCCCTACCTGCGTGCCTGGCAGACGGCTGAGATTGTCGCCGAAGGGCTGGAAAATAAGATCGAGCTGGTTCAGGATGCCCGCCTGTCGCCCGGTTTCGATGCCCCTATCCTGGAAGAAATTCTGCGCGAGCGCCGGGATTCAAAAGCGATCTTGTTTGTTGGGCACGAGCCGGATTTTAGCCAGGTGGTCTCAGCGCTGATTGGCGGAGGCAACTTGCTGTTTAAAAAGGCCGGACTGGCGCGCGTCGATCTGCTGCGCCAGTCCCCTCTGGAGGGCGTCCTGGTCTGGTTTTTCCCACCCCGGCTGCTGGTGAAAGAATAAGCCTGTTTACATCAAATCGGACAGCCGGACCCGGTCTGGCCCGCGGTTGATTTCCCACGGGTAGATGATATGTGCATCGGTCACGGCGGCAAAATAATCTGGCCGGGCTGCGCCAAACAGGTTGCGGTAGGGATTGAAATGAAAGACGCAGGAGTAGGGAAAACCGCCGGCCGCCTGGACCCGGATTTTCACGGAAGTGATCGTCCTTCCTGAGCCCCAGACATCATCGACAATCAGCGTTTTCCGCCCACGCAGCAAGCGGTCATCCGGGAATTGGATGAACTGCGGCCAGGCCATCAGCTTTTTGGTTTCCATTTCGATTTGGGCGGGAAAATCGACCGCCGCAGTTAAAAGATGCGTGATCCCCATTGCTTCCGCCAATAAACCACCTGGGACAATTCCGCCGCGCGTGATCATGATCATGGCATCGAATTCTTCGTTAAACTGCGGTAGAAGGTGATCAATTAATCGATCTACATCTTCCCAGGTCAGGACTTCGTTTCGCTTGGGTTGCATGGAGATTTCCTCTCGGTCTAGAGTTTGGTTTCCTTATCAACACCAATTATAGCAAGTTTGGCGGATTTACTTCAACCTTCCAGTTCTCCAATATCCGCCCGGAGAGCAAAGCTGCTGGCTCCGGGCCGCGCAGGATAATCTGCCAGCGGTGCTGCCCGGCGCGCTGGCCGAAGAAGCATGGCGCCGGGCCGATTAGTTCGGTTGATCTGTCGTTCGCTGCTGCCATCCAGGTCTGGATTTGACTAGCCAGGCTGCGCGCGGCTTGCTCGGCCTGGCTCGGATCGCGGTGGAGGTACTCCAGGCGTACCAAGCTGGCGAAGGGAGGGTAGCCCAGCTGGCGGCGGTACTCCAGCTCGCGCTGGTAGAACTCGCGGTAGCTGTGGCGCGAAGCGGCCTGGATGACGTAGTGATCGGGCTGGAAGGTCTGCAGGATTACTTTCCCGCCGAGCGGGCTGCGCCCGGCTCGACCGGCAACCTGGGTCAAGAGCTGGAAGGTCCGCTCGCCTGACCGGTAATCTGGCAGGTTCAAGCCGACATCCGCCAGGATCACCCCGACCAGAGTGACCAGGGGAAAATCCAGGCCCTTGGCGATCATCTGGGTGCCGATCAGGACATCCGCTCGCTGGGCTGCAAAATGGCCCAGGATGAGATCATGAGCGCCTTTTTGGCGGGTGGTTTCGAAATCCCAGCGGATGGGCCTGGCCTGGGGGAACAGCTTAATCAGCTCGGCTTCAACTCGCTCGGTGCCAGCGCCGTATTTCCGGATTTGATCGCTGGCACACTGCGGGCAAGTGCGCGGCAACTTACGCTGGTAGCCGCAGTAATGGCAGCGCAGCGAGTCAGCCTGGTTTTCAGTGTGATAGGTCAGCGGCAGATCACAGGCCGGGCATTTCAGGCTGTGACCGCAGTTCCGGCAAAATACGTAGGTGGCGGTGCCACGCCGGTTCAAGAACAGGATCGCCTGCTGGCGCTGCTCTAGCGTCTCGCTTAGTGCAACTTGCAATGGGCGGCTGAACATCGAGCGGTTGCCGGCTTGCAGTTCCTGGCGCATATCCACCAGCCGGACCGGCGGCAGCTCGATGGTTTCTGCCTCGCCTTCCAGGCGGCGGTATTGGGAACTGCTCAGCCTGGCCCGGCTGACCTGTAGGCGAATGGTCTCGCGGTGTGCCAGGATCCGCGCGGGTAAGTGCACGTACAAGTATTTTTTCTGGCTGGCCTGGTAGGTGTCGCTGACTGAAGGGGTTGCCGAGCCTAGCAAGCAGAGTGCGCCGGTCAGCCTGGCATAGGCCTGAGCGGTCTCTCCAGCATGATAGTAGGGTAAAATCTCCGTCTGGTAGTACGAATCATCATGACATTCGTCAATGACGATCAGGCCAAGCTTTG
>JAYRWF010000156.1:0-2775 GCA_041918195.1 Anaerolineales bacterium | reverse complement strand
TGCTTGCCAGCCTGGCCGGCTCAGCAGCGGCGATCCTGGCGCCAGGAAATTTCGCCCGCCAGGTCGCCCAGGCCTACCCGCAGTCGCCTGGCCTGTTCGACCTGCTGGGATTGAATACTCGCTTCGCACTGGAATACCTGGCTGCAACCCTGGACGGCCGGAATGGCTTGTTCCTGGCTGCGGCTTTCCTGGCTGGATGGCTCAGCCCGCGCAGAGCTGTCCAGCTTCGCTTTACGCCTATATACGTCTTGCTGCTGACCGGGTTGATGGTCTGGTTGAGCTTCCTGTCTGGGACCTACGCCGCCCAGGCTCAGGTCCCGCCGCGCGTCCAGCTGATCCCGACCATCTTCCTGGTCGGCGGCTTCTGCCTGGCCGGCCTGCTTTCAGCTCGACCGGCTGTCCAGCCGGTTGCCCTGGCAGCTCTGGCAATGTTCCTGCTGGTGGGAGGAATTTACTTTACAGGCGTAGTGAGCGAGAAGGCCGAGCTGCGCCCACCGCTGGTGCGTTTTGCCCAGGATTGGGATCGCCGGGATGCCCTATTGCGTTCGACCGATGCTGCAGCCTACCAGATTCCAATCCCGTGGGACGCCTGGGAACAGGAGTTTTTCTGCACCCTGGAGTATTACCAACGCTCGAAATAACCGGCCAGTTATCTGCGGGTTACTTGACTATTCGCCCTTTACTTGATAGCATGGCTGTACTGTCTTTTACAAGGAGAAAAAATGGCGGATCTTCAGAAAGTGGATGACTTAAGCTTCGACCAAGAAGTGCTGCGCGCTGAGCTGCCGGTGCTGGTCGATTTTTCAGCCGTGTGGTGTAATCCGTGCAAGATGCTGGACCCGATTGTCCACCAACTGGCGCAGGAATGGAACGGTAAAGTTAAAGTCGTTAAGCTGGATGTGGACGACAGCCCACACCAGGCAATGAACTACCAGGTGATGGGCGTGCCGACTTTGATGTTGTTCAAAGGCGGTGCGCCGGTAGAGCGGGTAACCGGCTACCAGCCGAAAGACCGCCTGGAGAAGAAATTCCAGGCCCATTTGAAGTAATGAATTAATAATAAAAAAGAACCGGGCCAGACAGCCCGGTTCTTCTTTATTATTTGGGGGAATTAGTCGGCTGCCTGAGGCAGGGTAGCGCGGGCGGCTACTGCCTGGCGCAGCAGATCAGCTTTATCGGTGTGTTCCCAGGGCAGGTCCAGGTCGTCGCGACCAAAGTGGCCGTAAGCGGCGGTCTGGCGGTAGATCGGCCGGCGCAGGTTGAGCTCGTTGATAATGGCGCCCGGGCGCAGGTCGAAATACTGGTTGATCAGATCTGCAATCTCGTCATCGGGGATGCTTCCCGTGCCAAAGGTCTCGACATTCACGCTCAAGGGGTGCGCCACGCCGATCGCATAGGCAACCTGGATTTCGCAGCGCTCAGCCAGGCCAGCCGCGACGATATTCTTGGCGGCCCAGCGAGCGGCATAAGCCGCCGAGCGATCGACCTTCGTCGGGTCTTTTCCACTGAATGCGCCGCCGCCATGCCTGCCCATCCCGCCGTAGCTGTCGACAATGATCTTGCGCCCGGTCAGGCCAGCATCGCCCTGCGGACCGCCGATCACAAACCTGCCGGTCGGGTTGACGAAAATTTTGAGTTGGTTGTCCACCATCTCGGCTGGCAACACTGGCAGGATGACGTGCTCGATCACCGCCTTGCGGATCGCTTCCTGGGAAATTTCGGGTGCATGCTGGGTGCTGACCAGGACGGTATCGATGCGCTTTGGCCGCCCGAAAGAATATTCCACGGTCACCTGGGTTTTTCCATCAGGGCGTAGCCAGGGCAGCGTGCCGTTCTTGCGCACTTCGGACAAGCGGAGCCCCAGCTTATGAGCCAGGTAAATCGGCATCGGCATCAGCACTTCGGTCTCGTTGCAGGCGTAACCAAACATCATTCCCTGGTCCCCAGCGCCGATCGCCTCGACTTCTGCCTCGCTCATTTCTCCGGTCTTGGCTTCCAGGGCTTTGTTGACGCCCATAGCAATATCGCCGGATTGCTTGGCGATCGCCACTAAGATGCCGCAGCTATTCCCATCAAAGCCTTTCTCACTGTTATCGTAACCGATCTCATTAATCACTTTCCGCACCAGGTCATCGAAATTAATCTGAGCCCGGGTGGTAATTTCACCCAACAGCAGGACAAAGCCTGTCTTGGCGGCTGTTTCACAGGCCACGCGCGAGGTCGGATCTTGCTCCAGACAAGCGTCCAGGACTGCATCGCTGATCTGGTCGCAAACTTTATCCGGGTGGCCTTCGGTCACCGACTCAGAGGTGAAAAACAGCTTGGGTGAATTCATAAATGTATTGGTCATAGGGTTCCTCCAGTTTAAAGAAAATTGCCCTTACCGGCTGATCAGAAAGGGCAATACGCAAGGTATCAAAGCCCTCTCATCTTCCAGAACATCCTTCTGTCGGAATTGGCACCTTTGCTGTTCGCAAGGTTGCCGAGGTTTCACAGGGCCGTTCCCTCCACCTCTCTGGATAAGAGCGCCGTTATAGGCTATGAAATTGTGAAGGCGATGATACCACGCCTCTAACCGGCTGTCAATTATAGCAGGAAATAAAATATGACAAAATAGCTAAGAATTCCAGCCCACAGCCAGGAATCAATCCGGTCGAATACACCGCCGTGCCCAGGGAGCAGGTTGCCCGAATCTTTGGCGCCGAACTGGCGCTTGATCATACTCTCGCCCAGGTCGCCCAGGATTGTCAGCAGGCTGGCAACCAGGCCCAGGAC
>JAYRWF010000155.1:0-7281 GCA_041918195.1 Anaerolineales bacterium | reverse complement strand
TGGCTAAACCGGCTTGTTCCAGCCGCGACTCCCCGCCGGGCCAGGTCAGCCAAGGCCAACCCGCCGATCAGCCAGAAGATCGAGTTCCAAACTCGGGCTACCCAAAGGTTTTCCTCGCCCATCAGGCGGTAGGTTTGGGCGGTCAAATATTCCAGGATGGAGGGTTCGTATTGACCGGTCGAATTCCAGGCGGCGATAGCTTGCTCACGAACCTGCGGGTCGAGCTCAGGCTGTAGCCGGGCGTAGATGCCGCGGGCGATGATCGCACTGCGCAACTGGCGCGTAGGGTGGAAGTCAATCGGCTGGTCGGTGAGATCATACAGTCTCAAGCCAAGGCCGATCCCAAGCAGGAGCAGCGCCAGGATATAAAGCTTCAAGTTAGAAGAGGATGTTGTAGTCAATTTTTTCGAAGACGGTCAATTTTCCACCGACGGTTGCATCCAGCACGCGGCGCCCAGATCGCTCATACACCTGGCGTGCCATCCGGTACGATCGCTCAGAAGTCTCCAGATCTGGCAGCTGCCAGCGAAAGCCCTTCCCGAAGTAAGCGGTGTGGAAATGGTCGGGATCATCGCCCTGGGAAGTAATCGTCGTGTTTGGTTTGCCCTGGGTTGAAAAGTTGTGATCGACGCCAATCAGGATGACCTCTTTAAAGCCCATAAAATAAGCCAATTGTAAGGCGACATAGGTGACCGTTGCGCCTTCCCACAGGCGGCCACGTACATCCCTGGCAAATTTGGGGCCGGTATAGGTGGTATGCAGGAACATCATATCATCCGCAGGTTGGATGAGCGGATGCGAGCGCCAGGAAAGGAACTTGGGCATGGGCAGGGCGCGGATGTCTTCGGCGCATTGCTCGATTACCAGACTGTTGATCGAGAGATAGTAGGTGGAAGTAAATCCAAGCTCAGGAAAAGCCAGGTAGAAGCGGTTCATACCAAAGCTAACCTCGCCTTTGAGGCGCGTCAGATCGGTCTGGCGCAGGCTTGGTCCATTGCCGATAATGAAACAGCGCTGGCCAGCATGCCTGTCCTGGTAAGCAGCCATGCGGCGGACGCTTTCCCGCCGCAACGGGTCAAAGGCGGCTGAAGGCCAGAGGGCGGCGCGCTGGAAGGCATAGTAGCCATTACTGGCGGTTTGCCAGAGTGGAGCGGGGGTAAGATGCTTGAGTGTTTTTCGGATGGTGGTCATCTGGTTTTGCTACTCCGTGCTTAACCGGCAAGTAGCGCCCCCATCCACAATCATCGCCTGCCCGGTCATGAAGGAGGATTGCTCATTGTCCGCCAGGAAGTAAATAGCGTGGGCGATTTCCTCTGGTTGGCCCACGCGACCATTCACGGTCTTGCGGGCCAGGTTATCCAGGCGCTGTAAGATATCGGAACCGCTCACATGGCCGCGGTTTAAGCCAGCGCGTAACATAGGGGTATCTACTGCACCGGGCAAGATGGCGTTGACCCGGATATTATCGGGTGCGAATTCGATCGCCAGGGCGCGGGTTAACGCCAGGAGCCCACCTTTACTGGCAGCATAGGCGGCAATATTGGCAGAGGTGGCCACAGCGTGAACTGAGGATACATTAACAATCGCTCCACCTCCAGCGGCTTTGAACAGGCGGTGGGCCAGCTTGACACTCAAGAACACGGAGCGTAAGTTGGAGGCCATTACAGCATCCCATTCTTCCACGCTGGTTTCAAGGACTGGCTTGGCGATTTGGACAGCGGCATTATTGACCAGGGCATCCAGGCGATCGGTGAACAGGTGCGCCTGGGCGAAGATGGTTTCAATGTTGCTGCCAATCGAGATATCGGACTGGATGAACAAGCCACTGACTGGGAATTCTTCTCCAAAGGCAGACCGATCCACGCCAATTACCCGCCAGCCTTTTTCTCCGAACAGATGAACCGTTGCCCGGCCGATCCCACCTGCGGCGCCGGTAATCAGGACAGTTTTTTGATTCGATGGATTTTCCATTGGTGTTTATCCTCGCTGAGCAAGGTCATTTTGTAACTGCTCAAGTTGCTTCCTTTCGATATTGTAAAGCCAGGCGTAGACGATCGGTGCATACTTTTTTGATCTGAAGATCCCTGGCTGTATTCAGAGCCGGGAGGTCATTGACTCCCCAGGCATGAACTTCACAACCACCCTTGCGAATGCTGTTCACGGTTACGGGGGTGATCTGGCTGGCATGCAAGTGGACGGCACGCGCGCCAGCCAGCTTGCCACGCTGCAAGGCTGTGTAGGCCAGGACATCCGCTTTCATCCACGGTTCGTTCAGGGGCACCAGCAGGTCGACTGGGATGCCTGGAACCAGGCGCTGAAAGCGTTCCAGCAGGGTAGTTTCGTAGGAGGTAATTTCCAGGTTTTCGAGCGCCCGCGGGTGGTTGCGTAGAACCGAGGCAATGATTTGCTCGCAGCCTGGCTCGGGCCCTTTTATTTCAAGTTCCAGGCCGATCTTGCCACTTAGCGCGTCCAGAACTTGATCCAGGCTGGAGATGACAAATTGGCCGGGGCTTGACTGGTCGGGCGGTTGGAGGTAAACCTGCTGGAGTTCATGCCAGGTGTATTGAAAAATAGGCCCAGGTAAGGGGGTGAGTTGTTCAAGATAAAAGTAATGATAAATGACCGGCGCGCGGTCAGCCGTCAGGCGGACATCCAATTCGACTGCATCTGCGCCGAGTGCCAGGGCATGGAAGAAAGCCGGTAGCGTGTTTTCAGGTGCAAATTCCGGTGCGCCCCGATGGGCGGTAATCTCAAACAAAGCGGTTCAAGTCTTGGGTGGGTATTCCAAGCCCATCCAACAAATTGCGAATCGTATTCCAATGGACGCGTTCCCAGGCAGCCGGGCTGGAATTGGCATTGTGCGGCGCCAGCATAACCTGTTCCATTTGGAGCAGCGGGCTATCCAAGGGTAACGGCTCTTTTTCGAAGACATCCAGGGCTGCGCCGGCGATGCACCTGCTTTGCAACGCCCTGACCAGGGCCGCCTCATGGACGATGGGGCCGCGCGCCGTATTGATCAAGACCGCCTGCGGGCGCATCAGCGCCAGGGTTTCTTGATTGATCATGTGATAGCTGGTTGGATTGAGATCGCAGTTTACGCTGACAAAGTCAGCTCGACTTAGCAGATCTTCCAGGGAGGTCATCTCGAGGCCATTCTCGAGGATAAAGTCAGGGGCAATTTCGATGATGTCATTGCCAAGTAGCTTCATCGCGAAGGCGCGCGCCCGGCGCAGGACCGCTTTACCGCAGTTGCCGACGCCGATCACGCCCAGGGTGCACTCGCTGAGCGACCGCCCAAGGATTTTGTTCCATTCTCCAGCTTTGACCGCGCGATCCATCCACGGCTGGCGGCGGGCAAAAGCCAGGATGTAGCCCAGCACGGTATCGGCAACCGGCAAGGTGAAGGCATTGGGGGTGCGCCGGATTTCAATCCCCAGGCGAGCTGCCGCTTCCTGGTCGAGCGAGTCAATCCCGGTCCCCCATTTGGAGATTACCTTCAGCCGGGGCAGGCAGGCTTCCAGGACGCGGGCTGTGTAGCGGTCATCCCCGCAAATCGCGCCATCAAATTGTCCGGCATAGGGCATGATTTCCTCCTCCTCGAGGCGTTCGTGAACCTCTGGAAGGATCAGCTGGATGCCAAAGTGATCGAAGACCGGGCGGAAGCGGTCAATCGTAGGGAGCATGTAGGGGGCGGAGAGCAGTACGCTGGGCATAATCGTGTTTAATCTTCCGGTTTCTTTTTGAGTAAATCGACAATACTAAAATCAATCTCTTCATCGATATCCCAGGCTTCGGCGGCGTCAATTGGGAACATCAGCGGCCGGTCGCCAAGGCGGTTACGGCGCGCCAGCAGGGTGGCGCGGGAAAAGATATAAATACACGAGTTTTCCTCGTATACCGGAGGCAAGTCCTGGGTCTGGAGCAATATTGCTGGATTGTGGTTGATGGCCCGACCAAGCTGGTCCCAAAGGCGAGTCTGCAGGCGGGTCACAGAAAACAAGGAATCGTAGGCGGGATAACTGGCCAGCAGAGCCTGGATGGCGCAGGAAATGGTTGCCGGTCGAAGGAGTGGGTTGGTGCTGTGGGTCTGCAGGTACAGGTCGGCTGAGACCAGCTCGGTATCGTAAGCCAGGATTTCGTTCATCGGGATTGTGTCCGCTCGTAAGCGCTCCGGGCGTTCCAGCCGGGTGACCTGTGGAAAGTGCTGTTGCAGTCCATCCAGGATCACCGGGCTATCGGTATCGACCACAATCTCGTTCACCTCTGGAACCGCCAGCAGGCTGTGGATGATGTGCTGGTAGAGCGGTATCCCGGCCAGGTTACGATAGTTTTTGCCTGGCACACGTTGAGAGTGGTGGCGCATAGGTACCAATGCAACAATTTTCATGGCTACCAGTTATTGTCCTGTTCGTAATGGAGTTGGATCAGCAGGCGACCTGCTTTTTCTTTGAAGTGGGCTTTATTGGCTTCAGTGAAATGTTCTTGCCAGTTGCCCGGTTTCCCCTTGCGGAAGGTGCCCGATTTTTTGGGAGTGATGGCCAGCTTGAGCGCTTCAATTGCTTGTGGGCGCGGCGTTTTTATCTCGGCGCCGCGGTTTTCCAGGTAATCGAGAAGCGTGTGGAAGGCTTTTTCTCGATCCAAGATTAACGTTTCAAAACGCAAGCTCAGCACAGCGGGCTGTTCTAGCCATCCCAGGTAACCAGCGTAGCGCTCTGCCACCGGTGTCAGCTCGGAACCGGGTTCCTGGACGCCGTCGATGGCTGCGTCAATCCGTTCTTCCATGGTGTGCAGCTTTTCGGTATAGTAACGGCGCATCCAATGGCCGGCATGCATCTGGGTGGCGTAGAAAATATGCGAGATAATCATGTCGCGAGGATCACGGTAAATGAAAATCGTCGCCCGACCTGGCGCTGATAAGGCGGATAAGAAGGGTTCCTTTGCCAGGATATAGCCGTAAGCGAGATCTCCGGAGCGCATGCGCTGGATGGCAGCCAGGATTTCTTTTTCCGGCAGGCGCAGGTTATCCTCAGTCCGGTTTACTGGCGGAAAGCCTGGGTTGACGAATGGTCCGATTTGGGTCAGGCCTTGGAGCACCTGGCTGATCAGGTGGGAACCCGATTTTGGCATGGCGTTGCCCAGCACGGCGGGGGCGTTTCTCAAAGCTTCAGAGCCCCAGCGCGCTGCAGCGGCAGCCCGGCGGGCTTGCCAGCGGATCGTCTTTAAGCCGTGTTTTACATTCGGGACAGCCATACCAGTCCTTTCGTGTTCAATAATTCGACAATTTCCCACACCGATTGGAAGGGAATGTCCAGCTCGTTGGCGATATCTGCCACGCTGCGGGTACCATCACAGCGCTCCATGATTTCAAACAGCCGCCGGTGGCCTTCCGGGTTGACCCGGTAGTCGATCCAGATTCCATAACCGGAGCAAAAGATTTCGCCTTTGAACTGGTTCACCACCCGTTGGTTGTGTTCAATGGCGTTGATCAGTCCCAAGACCAGCTCGCGTGAGGCTTCGAGGCGTTCCTGGCTGACAATAGCCGGGGCATCAAAGCTGGAATGGTATTCGCGATAGGGCGGTTTCCCGGATGATTTCGGCGCCTCGACTCGGGATAGTGAGAGCATCGGCACGCGGACGCCCGGCGCGTTGAACTGCCGTTCATCATTGTCGATAATCGTGCGGTAGGCGCCGGTATATCCTTGTGGGTCCAGGGATTTAAAAGCGGTCCGGAAGCTGCGGTCTACCTGGCTCTCGGGCTGGAAAGAGCCTTGCAAGGCATGCGGCGAGTCATTGCCCAGCATTTCCAGGAACAGGCCGCCGGTCATGGAGGGGATCAGGGATTCGTTGTGGCTCAGGTAAGCCACGGAGCCAATCGTCTCCGGCAGGATCAGCAGCCGGTAGGTGTAGTAAAGTGGTTGGTTCTGTTCGGCTAGTTTCCGCATGACATCCACACCGACCACCACACCGCTCAGATCATCATTAACCATCGCTGGGTGGCAAAGGTGGGC
Source organism: Anaerolineales bacterium (assembly GCA_041918195.1). Taxonomy (GTDB): domain Bacteria; phylum Chloroflexota; class Anaerolineae; order Anaerolineales; family UBA4823; genus CAZAGA01. The sequence continues at coordinate 1,273 of JAYRWF010000155.1, read as the reverse complement.
GACCAGGACAATGCTCTGGTTCGATTGACCCGGGATGACGACCTCGCCCACTTTCAGGGTGCCAGGCTCAAAAGTGGTGCGAATCACGACTCGATAGGCTTCATCTTGTAAGGAATCGCGCAGGTTTTGGGTGGTACACAGCCCCCAATCGCGGTCATAGTACTTAAAGCCGAAGGGGATGGCGTCTGGTAAGCGTGGGTGAACCTGGAGATGCTTGAGCAGCTCCTGGCGGCTGACGACGCCCTCAAAAGGCAAGGAATATGAAACTACATGTAAGGGATGGTCGGCATAGTCAATCAAACGTGTTCCATCCAGGGTTTCGAGATAGGCTTCGTGGCAGGTCCATTTCTCGGGTACCTGCCAGGTCCAACAGACCTGCCCGGTAGGGTATTCGTGGACTTGCATCTCCAGGCCGGCTGCAGAAATGACCTGGCGCAAGCGCTCCAGGGCCTGGTCAAAGCCATCTGAAACGATGTCTCGTTTCAGGTACCACAGGTCATTGATGATATCCAGCATGATCTGATATCTCCAAGGGCTCAGCCTGCCGGGGGGTTGAGCGGCTGGGCTAAGAGCGAATAGGGATCCGTTGATAGGAAGCGATTGACGTAAGTAACCAGGTCGGTCATTTCGAGCAGGCTAACCCAACCATAGTTCAATCCAACCGAATGAAACAAGCCGTCTTCCAATAAGGCAGCGCGCACCGGGTGCAGGGTGAGGTGTGGGTCCAGAACCAGATCGCGCACGTACATCCGGTAGGTGCGCTGCTCCCAGGCGCCAGCGACTTTTACCAAGCCGGTGAAATCTTTCCAGTAGCGGTAAGGTACGCCCAGGCGCTGTTCAGTGTAGTGAATGAGAGAGACAGCATCGATATCTGCCCCGAGGAGCAAGATTTTGAACTTCAGCTCAATCATCCGGTCGAAGGCTGAGCCAGGATCAAAGGCGGAGGGGGTATCTCGCCCGGCAAGCTCTTCGGCATATTTCCCCAGCACAGCCAGGGATTGCAGCGGGTGGCACGTGCGGTGCGCCTCTGGTTGCTGGCGTACCAACTCGGAAAATTGACCCATCCCGGTGGAAGGGGTGGTTTGGGGATCAAACGGAATCCCTTTGGCGAAGCCGAAATTGAAAGCCGGAACGGCGAGCGTTCCTTGATCCAGGCCAATCACCTCTGCCAGGGCTTCCAGGTAAATGTCAATCCCCCCAACCGGTCGGCCCAAGAATTGCAGGGCAGAGTGGACCAGCAGGCCATCGCCGGTCTGTAATCCCAACGCCCGGA
>JAYRWF010000154.1:0-6421 GCA_041918195.1 Anaerolineales bacterium | reverse complement strand
GGCTGAATAAATTTTGATAGCGAAGGGGGATTTCGTCATAATGGGGAATGATGACACTATTGGGAAGAAAATTGAAAGCCTTTTGCCAGCGCGGCAAACTGGGAATACGCGCCCCCATCACCATTGCCCCTGCGCTACAGCCTGCCAGTACCCCGCCGCTCTCTAAAACCGATTCGATTGCCTGCGCTGCAAGGCTGCCGCGTAGCGTCCTGAGCAAATAGCTTGGTTGTCCACCGGAAAGGTAAATAAAATTCGCCTGCCGGATGCCTTCGACGTATTCAGGCTGGTTGGCGCTCTCATAATCAATGATTGGCAAGCTTTCAACCTGGACACCCAGGCGGGTAAAGTGTTGCTCGCCTAACTTCATCCAGTAATCGACCCGTTCTTTTCCCTCCGTACCAGCCGCGGTTGGAAGGCACACCACGCGAGCAGTGCCTGGCAGGCGAGACAAGATGTAGCGATCAACGGGTTCGATCGGGGGGAGGTATTCACCACTGCCTATCAATGCCAACATGGACCCAATTGTATCAAAATTGGCCAATATCGTAGGGCAATCGTAGAGAAAACGTCAAGTACAAATTCGCTCGCTCTGGTATATTAATCTCAAAGGGCGACTTCTCTTCTTCTCCTCCTTCAAAGAGAGCCGGGGGCGGCGTACCCGGCTCTCACGAATTAATTACCCCCTCAACCAGTTTCTGAGTACAATACAGATCTCATCCTTATACATTGGATTGGATTCTATTTACCTTGGGAAGAAAACCACCCACAAATTCACCCGCTCTCCGGGTTGGGATTGATATCGGCGGCACGTTTACGGATTTCGTTGTATACAATCCGTCCGATGGTAGCTTGAAATCTTTCAAGTTGCTCTCCACACCTCAGGATCCAGCCGCGGCAGTTCTATCTGGCCTGGCAATCATCCAGGGTGAAGAGCAGCTAAACGATGGGCAGCCTGGATTGGATGTGATCCATGGTTCGACCGTGGCTACCAATGCCTTGTTGGAGCGCAAGGGCGCACGAACCGCCCTGGTTGCCACCCAGGGATTTGGCGACCTGCTCCAAATTGGTCGCCAGAACCGGCCCGCTTTATACGATTTCTTTGCAGATCCCCCGCCGCCGCTCGTTCCTGCCGGGCTTCGTTTTGAAGTGGATGAGCGGGTTGATGCTAATGGCGAGGTCATCCAGCCCCTGGATGCAGGACGCCTTGCTAGCCTGGTGGCTTCCTTGCGTACCTGCCAAGCCGAATCGATCGCGATCTGCCTGCTTTTTTCATTTTTATATCCAGACCATGAGAGATTGGTCGCCAACGTTTTACGCCAGGCAGGCTTTCAGGTTTCGGTATCCTCGGAAATCCTACCCGAATTTCGCGAGTTTGAGCGTGCCAGCACCACTACCGTGAATGCATATGTTTCCCCAGTCCTGGATCGTTATCTGGATAATCTCCAGCGTAGCCTGAACCAGCCTAGCGCTTCAGTATCCCTCCGAGTTATGCAGTCCAATGGGGGCAACATGAGCCTGGCAGAGGCGCGCTCCAATGGGGTGCGCTGTATCCTTTCTGGACCGGCCGGTGGGGTGGTGGGCGCCCAATTTCTGGCTGGCTTGCTGGAAGAACAAGCTGGTGAGCCGGTTCACTTGATCACTTTTGACATGGGTGGGACCTCCACCGATGTTTCACTGGTTGCGGGTCAACCCCAGGTAACCACTGAATCCCTGGTAAGTGGTTGTCCTATCCGGATCCCGATGCTTGATATTCACACGATTGGAGCCGGCGGCGGGTCAATCGCCCGCCTGGACGCTGGCGGCGCTTTACGGGTTGGGCCAGAGAGCGCCGGTGCAGATCCTGGCCCGTCCTGTTATGGCCGTGGCGAGCTTCCGACTGTAACGGATGCCAATCTGGTTTTGGGGAGGCTGGCGCCAGACTTGTTTCTGGGTGGTGCTATGCGCCTGGATGCGGATCGGGCGCAATGGGCGATTGAAACGCTGGGTCATGCAGCGGGCTTGGATGTTCTTCAGACCGCCTTGGGGGTTATTCAAGTAGCCAACGCACATATGGAACGCGCCCTGCGCGTCATCTCAGTCGAGCGCGGTCATGATCCGCGCCAGTTCACACTGCTATCGTTTGGTGGTGCAGGAGGGTTACACGCCGCTGAATTGGCTCGTCGCCTGGGAATTGGCCGGGTGTTGATTCCACCCCTGGCTTCTACCCTGTCGGCTTTTGGGATGTTGACCGCTGATATTATCCGGGACTACACCAAAACCGTGATGCTGCCCTCAGTGACACCTCTGATACGTATCGTGGCTGGCATGGAGACTCTGGTTGGTCAGGCACTTGACGACCTGCACATCTATGCGGATGACCGGGTTGGTAGTTCGGAAAACCAGGTCGAATTTGAGCGGAGGTTGGATTTGCGCTATGTCGGTCAATCTTACGAGCTCAGCGTACCGTTTTCGGAGCATTTCTTGGCCGATTTTCACCGCATTCACCAGGCTACTTACGGGTATGCCCATTTCGGTGCAGAGCTTGAGTTGGTAAATCTGCGCTTGCGAGCTGTCTTGCGCGTTCAACCGCCACGCCTGGCAACCCAACCCCTGAGTGGCAGCGACCCCTCTGCTGCGTTAATTGACAACCGGCTCAGCCAGGTAGGCAGAGCGCCAGGTTTACGACCAGTACCCTTTTACCGAGCGGAAGCTTTACTCCCAGGAAATCAACTCTCGGGGCCGGCATTAATTGGCCGCAGCGACACCACGATTCTGTTGGGAGAGACAGATTCGGGCCAGGTGGATGGTTATGGCAACCTGTGGATCAAGGTAGGCGAGTGAAAATGGAAAACAGATTTGATCCCATCCGGCTTGAGATCTACAAGCACTTGTTTGCTGCGATTGCGGAGGAGATGGGGGTCGTGCTCCGTAAAACCAGCTATTCCCCGAATATCAAAGAACGGCGTGACTTTTCCTGTGCCCTGTTTGATCCTCAGGGTCAGATGGTCGCCCAGGCAGCCCATATTCCGGTCCACCTGGGTTCGATGCCGCTTTCCGTCGCATCGGCGGTCCTGTCCTTTCCAGATTTAGCCCCCGGCGATGCGGTTTTGTTAAATGATCCCTATCGAGGGGGCACCCATTTGCCAGATGTCACTCTGGTTTCACCGGTCTTTCTCCCTGGGTTACCACATAGCCAGGCAACCAGGATTGGTTTTGTTGCCAGCCGGGCGCATCACGCCGATGTAGGCGGGATCACCCCGGGTTCAATGCCGGTTGCCAGGGAGATTTTTCAGGAGGGCCTGATCATCCCACCGGTGCGGCTTGTCCGATCGGGTCAAGTAGAACAGGATATCCTGAACCTGTTTTTGGCCAATGTCCGCACACCAGCAGAACGCCAGGGTGATATCTGGGCGCAAATTGCAGCCAACCAACGCGGGGAGGAGCGGCTAAGAGAGCTGGCACAGCGCAATGGAATGGCGGAGACGCTCCAGTACATGAGCGACCTGCAGGCTTACACCGAACGCTTAACTCGCCATCTGCTCCAGACGCTCCCAGATGGTCGCTTTGTTTTTGAAGATAACCTGGACGACGACGGGATTGACTCTCAACCGGTGCCCATCCGGGTTGCCATTACGATTCAGGCCGATCGGGCTGTAGTCGATTTCACCGGTTCAGCCTCCCAGTGCAAGGGCAGCGTCAACGCTGTCTATGCAATCACTCTTTCGGCGGTTTATTATGTTTTTCGATGTCTGTTAGGGTTGGATGTGCCGAATAATGCTGGTTGTCTGGTTCCGATCCAGGTAATTGCCCCGCCAGGCAGCGTGGTGAACGCCTTGCCACCCGCGCCGGTGGCGGGAGGCAACGTTGAGACATCCCAACGGATTGTCGATGTCTTACTCGGCGCGCTGGCTCAGGCTTACCCGACTGGCGTGCCGGCCGCGAGCCAGGGTACGATGAATAACTTAACGATTGGGGGTTATGATCAACGGAAAGATCACTCTTTTACGTATTATGAAACCATTGCTGGAGGGACCGGCGCTCGCCCAGGTTCTCCAGGTGTTTCCGCCATCCATTCCCACATGACCAACACCCTGAACACCCCGGTGGAGGCGCTGGAATTTGCATACCCATTGCGCGTCCTAAGCTATGCAATTCGAGCGGGATCTGGAGGCCAAGGTCAGTTTGCAGGCGGAGATGGTGTGCTGCGTGAGATCCAGGTACTATCTCCCGCGGAAGCAACGTTATTAAGCGATCGTCGCCGGTTTACTCCTTACGGCCTGGCGGGTGGTGAATCGGGTCAACCTGGTGAAAACTGGTTGCTGCGCGGCGAGCAATCCATTCGGCTGCCTGGAAAAGGCCGGATTGAGCTCGAAGCAGGCGATATTCTCCAGATTTGCACACCCGGGGGAGGTGGTTTTGGTTCTCCATCCGATTGATATGCCGAGTATAGGTAGGGCTGATGGTTTACTGCTTGGGAAGCTTCTGCAGCTGTTCGTAAAGCATCACCCCGGCTGCCACCGCCAGGTTCAATGATGTCGCGTGGCCGTGCATGGGAAGCCGGATTAATTGCTCGCAAATTCCTGATTGTTCAGCGGTCAGGCCGGCGCGTTCGCTGCCCAACAGCAAGATTGCTGGAAGCTCATACTGGTGGATCGATACATAATCTGCTGTGCCGTGTGCCGAAGTGCCATAGATATGGTAACCGTGTTCCTGGCTCCAGGTAGTAAACTCCTTGAACGTAGCCAGGATGACTGGGTGCCATAACAAAGCTCCCATGCTGGCGCGCACCGCGCCAGGCAAATACGGGTCGACTAGTCCACTGGTTGTTGACCCACTGGAGAGGAGCAGCAAACCGCCCGCGCCAACTGCGTCGATGGTGCGAAGAATTGTTCCCACGTTTCCTGGGTCTTGGGGATCGACCAGGGCTGCGCCCCAAGGAAAACTGGATGGGGTGAATTCCATCAATCGGTGTTGCGGCTGAAGGGCGACTGCCAGCAAACCGCTTGGATTTTCTTTCTCGGCAACCGATTCGAGCACCTCGGGGGTGGTCGGGTAACAAGGCAAACCCTGGTCGGCCATCTTATGGATCAGGGACTGCGCATAGTCGCTAGTGAGCTGTTCGGGCGAATAGAGTAGAAACTCAATTTCTGCCCCGCTGTCAGCCGCCTCGCCGACGTGCCGGATTCCCTCGATCAGGAACAGGCCGCTCTCCAGGCGCGTTTTATGCTGCCGGAGCGAGCGGATGAGTTTGATTTTTGGATTGTTGCGGCTGGTAATTGTGTCCAAAATCGAATTGTTTATGCTTTGGTGGGAACCCAGGCCAGGATCGAAGTGCCCTCGTTTGGAAAAGAAGTAATTTCTACGTCTCCGCCAACCTTCCGGGCCCGGACATGCATATTGGACAGGCCGTGGCCAAGGGTGACGCTCATCTTGCTGATATCAAAGCCTTGCCCATCGTCATTAATTTCCAACAAGACTCGATCGCGTGTGCTCCACAGGTTTATTTCAACCTGTTTGGCGTGAGAGTGCTTGGCGACATTTGCAAGGGCTTCCTGGCAAATGTGAAATAAGGCTGTCGCATTTGGGGCCGGAAAGTCCACCAGGCCCTCATCCGACCCGGTCAAGGTCGCCCGAGTGCCTGAATTGGCCTGGAATTCTTCTACCAGGCGCTGAATACCTTGTTTCAGATCATCTCCGTGGAATTGGCGAGGGCGAAGATCGAGGATATAAGCCCGAATATCACGTATGGCAGAATTTAAAGCCTCTACAGATTGCTCAATTTTTTGAGTGGCTTTGGTAGGGTCCTCAGATACTTCCATGCGGGCATATTCCAGCGCCAGGCCGACGCCATAGATTGACTGGATAATTCCATCATGCAAATCCATACCAATCCGTTCGCGTTCCTCCAGGACAGCCAGCCGGCGAGCCTGGCGATGTAGACGGGCGTTCTCAATCGCAATTGCTGCCCAACTACCGATCGCAGTCAGCAGATTCAGTTCACGCTGGCTGATCTGGCGGTTCTGTCGGGTGGCGACACTCAAAACGCCGACCACTCTACCGCTGGCAGTCAGGGGGATACAGGCGATGCACTGAAATCCTGCCTTAATCACCGACGCACGCAGGAAGTTCATTTCCTCGTGAGGGTGCATGCTGATTAACGGTTCGCCGATTTCGGCGACCCGTCCTACGAAGCCTTCGCCAACCCTGAAAGAATCGTTGATTGCAAAGGGATCGCTATATTCACCACGATGAATCGCCAGGCGCAGGTTTTGCTCGTTATCTTCTCGCAGGTAGATTTCGCCGGCTTCTACTCCCAGGTAAGTGATCACGCGCCCCAGGGTTTTATCGAGGATGACATCTACTTCCAGAGAGCCTGCCAGGGTGGAGGCGACATCATTAATCAGGGATAGATCATCGTTACGTTGAGTCAGCGCCTGGTCGC
>JAYRWF010000153.1:0-5184 GCA_041918195.1 Anaerolineales bacterium | reverse complement strand
CGGGCCAGCACGCACGCCCGCGCCCTGGGCATGTTAAAGAAGGTGAGTCGCGAGATCGCCATGGCGGAGACTTTTGGGATAATGGCTCTGCGGAATGGAATGAAGTGGTCGGAGACCGGACTAAGCGCCGACCGGCCGCTGGACGTGATCGAGGCGATCCGGCGAGTGAATGCGCTCCAGCCGGCGCAACACCGTACGCTGACAATCCGGCCGCGCCTGGCAGCAGCTCACAATAGCGGTAATATTGTCCTACGCCTACACCAGGCAGCGATTGGCTATCCTGGCAACCAGCTATTTACAACCGGTGAAGTGGAACTGCGGCGGGGCGAGTGTGCTGCGCTAATCGGTCCAAACGGGGCAGGTAAGACGACGTTTCTGAAGGTGTTGTTAGGACAGATTGAGCCGCTCTCGGGGCGAGTCCAGCTTGGGGCAGGGTTGAAAATCGGGTATTTTGCCCAGGCCCACGAGGCTTTGCAGGGCGAGCACGATTTGTTGGCGGAGTTGAACCGGCACAAGGAAATGCTGCCCGGTGAGGCGCGCGGTTACCTGGCGCAGTACCTGTTCCGGGGCGAGGATGTGTATAAGCCGGTGAACGCCTTGAGCGGCGGTGAGCGTGCTCGCCTGGCGCTGGCGATCCTGGCGTTGGATGGGGCGAATTTCTTAGTGCTGGATGAGCCGACCAATCACCTGGATATTCCTTCACAGGAGGCATTGCAGACGGTGCTGGAACATTTCCCGGGTACCATTTTGCTGGTATCGCATGATCGTTATTTGATCGATGCCCTGGCCAGCCAGATGTGGGAGATTTATGAGAACCGGTTGGTGGTGTTTCATGGCAGCTACCGGGAATACCTGCTGCGACCACCGCGGGAAAAGCTGGGCGAGGCAGGCCGGAATGGCGGCAAGAAAACCGTCCAAACGCTCCTGCCACAAAAAACGATCCGGCGCGGTGACAGCTTTGCAGCGCGCAAGCAGATTGAAGCACTGGAACGCCTGGAGAGTAAAATCCATGCCCAGGAAGCGTTGGTTCAGAAGCTGGCGCACAAGCTGGAAACCAGCTCGGTCGGGCAGGCTTTTGCCAAAATCCAGGACCTGAGCCAGCAGTACGCCCAAGCCCAGGCAGAGCTGGACCGGTTAATGGTCGAATGGGAGAAACAGGCGACGGCGTAAATTTGTACGATATAATAGCGACCATCCAAGCCTGAATTCGATCAATTCGACCTATTATGGAATCTGATTCTGACGCATATAAACTGGTCCGGCGCCAGTTCCTGTTTGACCATCCCTGGGTGCAGATCGTCCTGGATGTGCTCGAGCGCGATGGACATGCAATCGATTACTTTTACCTGGCCAGCCCGGTAGATGCAGTGGCGACGGTTGGGATTACTGCTGACCGGCAGGTGATCTTGACCCGCCAATACCGACACCCGGTTGGCCGGGTTATTTATGACCTGCCGGCAGGCCGGTTGAACCCAGGCGAAGAACCGCTTGCCGGGGCACGGCGGGAATTTGAGGAAGAAACGGGGTTTTATCCGCACCGTTTTGAGCCGCTGGGTTATTACAACCAATTTCCGGGGACGCTGCGGGCAGCGACCAGTTTGTTTTTTGCTGCCGACCTGGAAGCAACGGCCCAAAACCTGGACCCAGGTGAAATCCTGGAGGTGGTCTTGATGCCGGTGGCTGAAGTGCTGGAGCGCTTGCTGGCCGGTGAATTTATTGACGGGTCTTTGCAGCTTGGAATCCTGTTAGCCATTCAAAAAGGATATCTCCTAATATGAAAAATCGAGTGTTGGGTCGCACAGGCCTGGAAGTGTCGGAATTGTGCCTGGGTAGTATGCAGTTTGGTTGGACGGCGGATGAGGCTTTATCGTTCGAGATTCTATCGCGGGCGTACGAGGCAGGGATTAATTTCATTGACACGGCTGATATCTATTCGCGCTGGGCGCCGGGCAACCCGGGCGGCGTGGCTGAGGCGATTATCGGCCGCTGGATGAAGCAAAACCGGATCCCGCGTGAGCGGTTGGTGATTGCGACGAAGGTGCGCGGCAAAATGGGGGATGGCCCGGATGATGAGGGGCTTTCTCGAGGGCACATTATTAAGGCGGTGGAGGGTTCTCTGCGCCGGCTAGGATGCGAGTATATCGACCTGTACCAGACGCATTGGTACGATGAAAACGTGGCGATCGAAGAAACCCTGGGGGCGTTGAGCGAACTGGTCCAACAAGGTAAAGTGCGTTTCATCGGTTGCTCGAATTACCCAGCCTGGCGGCTGACTGAAGCGATCTGGGCAGCGCGGCTCAACAACCTGGCGCGATACGACAGCCTGCAGCCGCATTACAACCTGGTGCACCGGGCAGAGTTTGAGCGCGAGCTGGCCGAAGTGTGCCGGGTTTACGAAATTGGAGTGATCCCTTACAGCCCTCTGGCGGGTGGATTCTTGACCGGCAAGTATCGGCGGGAGGGAGTCCAGCCGGCGAGCGCCCGGCTAGGTGGGGTGCAGCGCTACTTCAGCGAGCGTAACTGGGCGCTGCTCGAAATAATGGAGCAGATTGGGCGAGAGAGGGGCGGGGCGACAATTTCGCAGGTGGCGCTGGCCTGGATGCTGGCTGATCCCTTGATCAGCAGCCCGATTATCGGCCCGCGCAGCCTGGAGCAGTTATACGATAACCTGGGTGCAGGCGGTTTGGAATTAAGTGCGGCGGAGAAAGCCGTCTTAGACCAGGCCAGCGAGTGGAAATAATCTGTTTTTGCAGAGAGGTGGTATGCACAACGACGCTTACGATCTGAAAAGCCTTAAATTGCCGCGTCTGGCCGGCCCGACGCTGAAGCTGGTCACCTGGCTGGTCGAGAATCCACTCAGCCGCGGCTTGATTGCGAATGCCTTGTTCGAAAACGGGGGAATTAATTATTTGCGGGCTTACCCAGCCAAAGACCCACCGACTTTTCACCCGCATCCACCGCCATCTACTGAACATCGGCATGACAGCGAAGTCCCGGTTGATGTGATGAAGGCGCTGGTTTCGAATGGCAAACCAGGTTTGGGATTCGCATTCAAGTCAGCAAGCGATTATTTTATGGCCTACCAACAAGGCGCGGTCAGTCCGATCGAGGTGGCTGAGCGATTGCTAGCAGCTATCGAGGCTTCTAATGCACAACAACCTGCGCTGCGGGCGGTAATTGCCTGTAAACCGGAAGATGTCCGAGCCCAGGCGCGGGCTTCGGCGGAGCGCTGGCAGGCTGGACGCCCGCTTGGCCCACTGGATGGGGTGCCGGTGGTAGTCAAGGACGAGGTTGATCTGGCCGGTTTTGCGACGTTTGGCGGAACCAGCTGCCTGGGGGAGCGACCGGCCGAGGTGGATGCCCGGGCGGTGGCGCGGCTGAGGGCTGGTGGGGCGTTGCTGGCTGGTAAAGCCAATATGCATGAAATCGGGATTGGCGTGACGGGCTTTAACCAGCATCACGGTACGGCACGCAACCCGTATCATCTGGGGCATCACACGGGTGGAAGCTCAAGCGGTCCGGCGGCAAGCGTGGCAGCGGGGCTGGCCCCGTTGGCGTTGGGGGCTGACGGCGGCGGCTCGATTCGCATCCCGGCGGCTTTTTGCGGATTGGTGGGATTGAAACCGACTTTTGGAAGGGTGAGCGAGCAAGGCGCGCTGCCCTTGTGCTGGAGCGTGGCGCATATTGGGCCGATTGCCGCTACGGCGCGGGATGCTGCCCTGGGTTACCTGATCATGGCCGGACCTGATCAGGCAGATGCGCATACCCACCACCAGCCAGCGCCGAGCGTAGCGGGTATGGAGAATACGGACCTGAGCGACCTGACGATAGGGATTTACTGGCCATGGTTCCAGCATGCAACCGGCGAGGTTGTGCAGGCTTGCGAAGCGGCAGTCCAGCGCCTGCAGGCGGCGGGCGCCCGGCTGCAGGAGGTGACGATCCCGGAGCTGGAAGCAGCCCGGGTGGCGCACATGGTCACAATTACCTCGGAGATGGCGAAAGGCCTGGAGCTAGCTTTCGACCAGCACCGGAAGGCCTTTAGCCTGGAAGTGCGCTATGATTTGGCTATGGCGCGCCTGTTTACCGCTCGGGATTATCTGCAGGCGCAATGCGTCCGCACTCGAACCGTGCAGCATTTTGAGCGGGCTTTCCAACAGGTGGATGTAATCCTGACGCCGGCAACGGCGCTGACCGCGCCAGCAATCCCGCCTTCGGCCCTGGATGGCGGCGAGTCCGACATCAGCCTGTTGAATGAGATTATGCGCTTTGCCACCCCGGCGAACTTGACCGGCCACCCGGCAATTTCGTTCCCGGTAGGGTATGATTCGCAGGGCTTGCCGATTGGTCTGCAGGCAATTGGCCGTTACTGGGAAGAACGCACATTGCTACGACTGGCCAACACCCACGAACAGGGTTTTGAACGGCGAAAGCCGGCATTACATTATGATCTGTTGTGATTTTTTTGTAGGGAAGAGGAAATGATTCATACGCTTGACTTGAATTTTCAGGGGATTCCAGGGGCGATTGCCAGCTACCTGATTCCGCATTCGGAGGGCGTGCTGCTGATCGAGAGCGGACCTGGTTCGACCATCCCGGCGTTGCAAGCTGGACTGCGTAAGCATGGTTATACAGAGAAGGATGTCAGTGCGGTGCTTTTGACGCATATCCATCTGGATCACGCCGGGGCGGCGGGTTGGCTGGCCAGGCAGGGCGCCCAAGTTTACGTCCACCCGGTTGGAGCGCCGCACCTGATCAACCCGGAGAAATTGCTGGCCAGCGCGGCCAGGCTGTATGGCGATCAAATGGAGGCGCTGTGGGGCGAGTTCCTGCCGACACCGGCGGAGCGCCTGACGGTGGTCGAAGATAACCAGGTGATCGAGATTGGCGGGGTGCGCTTGCGGGTGCTAGATACCCCTGGGCATGCGAATCACCATCATGTCTATATCTATGAGGACATCTGTTTTACGGGTGATGTGGCCGGGGTACGGATGGCCGGGACGGGGTTTATCGGCGTGCCAATGGTGCCACCGGAATTCATCTTGGAAAAATGGCGGGAAAGCTTGCTGCGCTTGCAGCAAGAATACCAGCAGGGGAGCTTTACACGCCTGGCGCCGACCCATTTTGGCGAATTTCGGGACACGGCCTGGCACCTGGCGCGCCTGCAAAAGGCGCTGGATGAGATCG
>JAYRWF010000152.1:0-1947 GCA_041918195.1 Anaerolineales bacterium | reverse complement strand
TCGCCGGCGGCAGCCTGCGTACCCAGGATCAGCTCCTGGCGACGGCCGAGATCCTGCGCCGTAAGCACCTCTTTGCTGGCTATCTGCATCTCAAGCTGATGCCCGGTGCAGAACAAGCCCAGGTTGAGCAGGCTTTACGCCTGGCGGACCGGGTCTCAATCAACCTGGAAGCGCCCAACGCCCCCCGCCTGGAGCGTCTGGCTCCGCGCAAGCAATTCTTCGAGGAGCTGCTCGCCCCGCTGCGCGCTGTGGATCAAATCCGCAGCCAACAGCCCCCCAGCCGGGGTTGGAAAGGACGCTGGCCTTCGCTGGCGACCCAGTTTGTTGTCGGGCCGGCCGGGGAGACCGACCTGGAGCTGCTTCAGACGACCGAACAGCTCCATCGCCGCTACGGTTTGGCGCGGGCCTATTTCTCGGCCTTCAACCCAATCCCCGACACGCCTTTTGAAAACCTGCCCGGCGAAGCGCCACAACGCCAGGATCGCCTGTACCAGGCTTCTTTTCTATTACGGGATTATGGCTTTGACCTGGAGGAGCTGCCCTTCGATGCCCAGGCGAACCTGCCGCGCAACACAGACCCCAAGCTGGCCTGGGCACGCAGCCACCTGGCCGAGCAGCCGCTCGAGCTGAACCAGGCCGAGTCGGGCCAGTTACTGCGCGTACCAGGTATTGGGCCGAAAGGCGCGGCCTCAATCGTCCGGGCGCGCCGCCTGGGGCGACTGCGCAGCCTGGACGATCTGCGTCGGCTGGGGATCAATCCCCAACGGCCGGCCGATTTCATCTTACTCGACGGGCAGCGTCCGACCCGCCAGCTAGCGCTTTTCTGATTCGAGCTGTTTCCAGGCCCCCACCCACGGCTCCCCCAGGCGATGGCGCTGGGGCACTTCGATATCCTTCAACTTTTGAAATACCTGGGCGGCAGTCAGCGCCACCCCACCCCAATCCTCGGCCCGGATCGCCTTGAGCAGCGCCTGGCTCAGGCTTTCACTCCAGGCCCACTCCATCCGAAAGCGATCGGCCTTCAGCCAGTAGCCGCGTTTTTCCCAGGCGGTCACCGAGCTATCGATTGTGGCATAGATCGAGCGCAGCGCCAGGTAGATAAACGCCGCCAGGTCGCGTGTCTGCTCGTCCACTTCGCTCTTGCGCATCAACTCGCGCAGCGCCAGGACCACCGCCCGGCTCAATTGGGTGCGCTCTTTTCCAGCGCTTTCGGGATTAATCACTCGACTCACACTTGCCTCCATAACCTGGCGGATTATACCTGAAATGTAGCCGAGTGGGTCGTACCCGCCCAATTGCAACGTTTTCACCCGGAAGGCGAATCCCTTACATTGACGACCCGCCGCGTCTGGCTTATAATTTCGCCGCGTTGCTTGCAATTGGCCTGGGGAAGTGCTGGAATTGGCAGACAGGCATGACTTAGGATCATGTGCCGAAAGGCGTGAGGGTTCAAGTCCCTCCTTCCCCACTGGAAGATCAGTTGATTTGGGCATATCTTTTCGAGCGCCCAAATCAACAATTTTCATATAATTATCTTACAAAATCAATCAACCAAGTCGGTTATAATCCGGCGATCGGTGGACGATCGCTATCAATCGCCCGAAGGGAAGGTTCTGCCTTGAAAATCGAAAGTCAAGCTCGTGATGACCACCAGGTCAAGCTGGTCGTCGAATTTGAAGCCAGCGTGCTGGAAGACTACAAACGCCACGCTGCCCGTCATATCGCTCAGCGCATCCGCATCCCAGGTTTCCGACCTGGAAAAGCGCCCTACAACGTTATCCTGCGCCAGGTTGGTGAAGCCTCGCTCACCCAGGAAGCCATCGAACACCTGGTTGAAGATAAGTACCCCGCCATCATCGATGAAGCCGGCATCCGACCCTACACCAACGGCCAACTCGAGAATATCAGCAATCTCGATCCGCTGACGCTCGAGTTCATCATCCCGCT
>JAYRWF010000151.1:0-2019 GCA_041918195.1 Anaerolineales bacterium | reverse complement strand
ATCGTGTTGGAACGATTGGCAGGCTAAGCGAATTTAAAAGTCGTCGTCGCCGCCCGGCAGTCCCCCGGCTTCGCCCAGATCGGGGAGTTCTTTTTCAATGTCTTCTGGGCTTTGGCCGGCTTCCAGGCGGCCAACCACCTCATCGAATTCGGGCGGCATTTCTTCACCTGCTTCGCGGCTCATCTGGCGCATCATCCGACCCAAGGCGCGCGGATCGTCTTCCATTCCTTCCAGTGCAGAGGGGTCAGCCAGGCTGTCCAGGCGGCTTTCTTCGGAGCGAGCGATCCGGACGCGCCCGATCCGCCGGACTACGTTGGCGCTCTGGCAATGCGGGCAGATGACCGGCAGCTTGCCATATTCGCTGTAGGTCATGAAAATCTCAAAGCGTTTCTGGCAATCCAGACACCGGTAAGGGTAAGTTGGCATTGGCTACCTCCATGTTCTTTTCAATCATTTGAAATTATAATCAAGCAATTATCAGAATGGTAGCCTGTCCAGAAAGAGGTTTTATGCTCGAAGCTAATCCTTACGATATGTTTCACCCAGTGCCGCTGCTGATCGTGATCTCTGGCCCTTCGGGGGTCGGCAAGGATGCTGTGTTGAACCGGCTAAGAGAGAGGGAAGTATCGTTTCACTTCGTGGTGACGGCTACCACCCGAGCGCGGCGCGAGGGTGAGCGGGATGGATTTGATTACATTTTTGTCTCGGTTGAAGAGTTTGAGCGAATGATCGCTGAAGACGAGCTCATGGAATATGCGAAAGTGTACGGCGACTATAAGGGGATTCCCAAGCAGCAAGTGCGCGAGGCGTTTGAATCGGGAAAAGACGTGGTTTTAAGAATTGATGTCCAGGGGGCGGCGACTATTCGTAAGTTATGTCCTGAGGTGGTGACGATTTTCTTGATTGTGCGTGATGAAAATGAGCTGGTATATCGCTTGATAACCCGCAAGAGCGAACCGCCGGATAAGATCCAGCAGCGGATCGAAACGGCACGCAATGAATTGCGCCGGGTGGGCGAGTTTGACTATGTGGTGGAGAATCCGGATAAGAAACTGGATGAGACAGTGGAGATCATCGAGGCGATTATCCAGGCTGAACACCACCGGGTCCAGCATCGAAAGGTCAACCTGTGAACCAAAATCCAGGTGCAGACTACCCGGCGCCAGCTCACCCGGCGCGGGAAAAACCAGTGGTAACGTACAGCCTGCTGGGGTTAACGATTGCCGTCTTCCTGCTGCAGTTGGGCACGCGATCGTTTTTCGGCTACGACCTGCCGGCGATTTACGGGGCCAAGGTGAATGAACTGATCGAGATCGGCCAAATCTGGCGTCTGTTCACCCCGATGCTGTTGCATTCGACCTCTTTTTTGATGCATATTGTTTTCAATATGTATGCATTGTATTCGTTCGGGCCGGGGTTAGAACAGACCTATGGTCATAGTCGGTTCCTGACGCTTTACCTGTTGGCTGGGTTTAGCGGGAATGTGCTGTCGTTCATGTTTTCGCCTAATCCTTCGTTGGGCGCTTCGACAGCGGTTTTTGGGCTGGTCGGCGCGGAGGCGGTCTTCCTTTACCAAAACCGCAAGTTGCTGGGAGGCCGGGCGCAGGGGGCGTTGATGAATTTGCTACTGATTGTGGTGCTGAACTTATTCCTGGGTTTTTCTTCAGGCTTCACCGACAACTGGGGGCACATCGGTGGGCTGGTCGGCGGCGTGATGTATGCCTGGTTTGGCGGCCCATTGCTGGATTTCCAGGGCTTGTGGGGTGGATTTCAACTGGCAGTGGTGGACCGGCGGAAGGGCTGGTATCCTTACGCGGTAGCGCTGGTTATCTTCGCCTTGTTTGCAATCCTGGCTGGGATCACGATTTTTCAGCGGGTCGGGGCTTAGACGAAACGCGGCGGGCGTTTTTCAAGGAACGCTTGCACGCCTTCGGCGTGTTCTGGGCTGGCGCTGGCGATTTCCTGCAAGTGGGCTTCATAATCTAAGACCGATTCAAGGTTGCCCAGCAAAGCCTGGTT
>JAYRWF010000150.1:0-20678 GCA_041918195.1 Anaerolineales bacterium | reverse complement strand
TTGGCCCTGGTCCAACGGGAACCGTCCCAAACCCAACCCGTGCTTGATCTACGCCAGCCGCTCACGCCGGAAAAGATTGCCGCAGCGCTCACATTCTTGGAGCCCCGTGCCCCGCTAAGTCTCCTGGTAAATGACAGCTTGCTCGCTCTGCAGGGAATTGCTGGCTTCTGGCGCAGCCGGTTGTCCGTCAAGGTGATTGGAATTACCGGCAGCGTAGGAAAATCTACTACCAAAGAAATCGTTGCCGATGTTCTTGGCCAGCGTTTTCGGGTGCTCAAGAGCCCTGGAAATTTAAATAACGAAATTGGCCTCCCGCTCAGCCTGTTGAGCCTGACGGAAGATCACGAAAGGGCTGTGCTCGAAATGGGCTTCTATGTTCCAGGAGAAATCGCTCTGCTCTGCAAACTGGCCCAGCCACACATCGGTGTGATTACCAACATCGGCACTGTCCATGCTGAACGGGCTGGCTCGCAGGAAGTGATTGCCCAAGGTAAGGCCGAGCTGGTTCAGGCGCTGCCGCCCGCACCGCATGGTGTGGCAATTTTGAATTACGATGACCCTTGGGTCCTGGGAATGGCTGAAAAGACCCAGGCTAAAGTCTTTTTCTATGGCCTGTCCCCTCAAGCTAATCTCTGGGCGGATGGGATCGAAGGCTTAGGTCTGGAAGGGATTCGATTTCGGCTACACTACCGCCATGAAACGCTCCATCTGCGAGCGCCGTTGATCGGCCGTCATTCCGTCCATACTGCCCTGCGGGCTGCTGCGGTGGGACTGGTGGAAGGATTGACCTGGCAGGAAGTCGTTGCCGGTTTACATTCCGAACGCACCCAGCTTCGCCTGGTATCGGTTCGATCCGAAGTAGGCGCTTTGATCCTGGATGATACCTATAATGCTTCGCCGGAATCAACCCTGGCGGCGTTGAACCTTTTGGATGAGCTTAGTGGGCGGAAAATCGCCGTGCTTGGCGACATGCTCGAATTGGGTCCGTACGAACGCGAAGGTCATGAAGCCGTTGGCGCACGAGCGGCAAATGTGGTTGATGAATTGATTACAGTTGGCGAGCGGGGCAAACTGATTGCTAATTCTGCCTGGCAAGCTGGCTTGTCCAAGAAGGCAATCAGTGTTTTCACTGACAATCAGCAAGTAATTGATTACTTGCGTAATCGCCTGCGTGTGGATGATGTTGTGTTGGTAAAAGGCTCGCGAGGCATGCGAATGGATCTCATTGTCGCTGCCCTGGAGGCGAAACGATGACCGACAGCGCCTTATCACTTTCGCTTGCTGGCCTGAGCTTCATCCTCACGGTCATTTGGGGGCCGCCCTTGATCCGTATTCTGCGTTATTTCAAGGTCGGCAAGCAGATCCGTGTGGAGGGACCGGAGCGTCATTTCAGCAAGCTGGGTACGCCAACCATGGGTGGCGTAATGATTATCCTGCCTGTCTTAATGGTCACACTGCTGCTTAACGCCGCTTCTCTGATCGGTATTAAATATTCTGGCCGATCAATTTTGCTTCCTTTAGGCGTCCTGGTGCTGTTTGCTCTCTTGGGCGCGGTGGATGATTGGGAGGGCTTGCGTGGTCGGCGGAAGGGCCAGGGCATGCGGGCACGGACAAAGCTGCTCCTGCAGGTGATTATCGCCTTAGTCGCCGGTTTTGGTCTGTGGTATGTCCTGGACGCCCCTGGCGGTTATTTTCCTGGAATCCAGGGTGAGTTGGAGCCTGGTTGGTGGTATGTATTTCTGGCGGCCTTCATCATCGTATCTGAGTCGAATGCGGTCAACCTGACCGATGGCCTGGATGGATTGGCTGGCTTGATTTCTGCGACTGCTTTTGCGGCCTATGGCGTGATCTCATTGATCCAGGGCCAGGTTTACCTGGCGCAATTTTGTTTTATCCTGGTTGGCGCTCTGTTTGGATTTCTTTGGTTCAATGTTCACCCCGCCGCATTATTCATGGGCGACACCGGTTCACTGGCGCTCGGGGCAACCTTGGGGACGGTTGCTTTGATGACGGGACAGTGGTTGTTACTGTTGGTGATTGGGATCATGCCCTTGAGCATCATTCTGAGCGTTGTCTTGCAGGTAACTTATTTCAAGCTGACCGGTGGCCGCCGCCTGCTTAAAATGTCTCCACTCCACCATCATTTCGAGCTGTCTGGTTGGAGTGAAACCCAGGTGGTTCAGCGTTTCTGGTTGATCAGTTTGTTGGGCGCGCTAATCGGCGTCGCTCTAGAATTCGCTTAAGAATGAGAATGGAAAGGATTCTCGAACAAGTCGATAGCATGACAGCCCTGGCTGACCTTCACCCAAAATGGAACCGACTGACGATCTTGATCGTCGGAGCTGCCCGCCAGGGCTTGGCGCTGGCTGTCTACCTGGCGCGCCAAGGGGCCAGGGTGATTCTAAACGACCAACGCACCGAAGAAGAACTCGCAGGTGTACGAGCCAGCCTGGCAGAGAACCTGGGTTCCTTTTCCAGCCAGGTATCCTGGGCCTGTGGAGGCCATTCTCTGGATCTCCTGGTTGGGGTCGATCTGGTCTGTGTATCGGGTGGTGTCCCACTGGAGCTTCCCATGATCGCTGAAGCTACTCGCCTTGGTATCCCGCTCTCAAACGACTCGCAGATCTTTTTGGAAGTCGTGCCTTGTCCTGTGATCGGTATTACGGGCTCGGCGGGAAAGACCACCACCACGACCCTGGTTGGCCGGATGGCTGAAGCCAGCGGTAGGTACCGAAAAGTCTGGGTTGGTGGAAATATTGGCCTGCCTCTGATCGACCTGGTTGACCAGATGATTGCTGACGACCTGGTGGTGATGGAATTGTCAAGTTTTCAACTGGAGATCATGACACGTTCTCCCCAGGTAGCCGCAGTACTAAATATCACTCCTAATCACCTCGACCGGCACGCGACGATGGAAAACTATACTGCTGCCAAGGCTCGCATTCTTGATTATCAGGTAGATCACGGGGTGGCGATCCTGGGGCGTGACGACCTTGGTAGTATGAGCCTGGCCAATCGGTCCAAAGGGCGGTTGCTTACCTTTGGCTTGAGCCCACTGGCGCCAGGCGCTGAAGGCGTTGAACTAAGCGGTGATACCATCATTCTGCGCTCATTCGGCGAATCTGACCGGACCATCATGGATCGTGGGAAGATCCAACTGCGTGGCGAGCATAACCTGGTGAATGTTATGGCAGCCTGCGCCATCGCCGCAGCACTTGAATTACCGGTCGCAGCTATGCAGGCTGGTGTGGATGAATTCGGCGGCGTGGCTCACCGCCTGGAGTTGGTTCGTACCTGGCGGGGCGCTGCCTGGTATAACGACTCGATTGCTACTGCCCCAGAGCGAGCTATGGCGGCCATCCGTTCTTTCAGCGAACCCCTGGTTGTTTTGGCTGGTGGTCGCGATAAGAAACTGCCCTGGGAAGATTTCGCCCGACTGGTGGTTCAACGAGTGGATCACCTGGTGGTCTTTGGGGAAGCGGCATCCCTGATTGAGCAGGCTTGCCAGCGAGTCAGCGCCGAATTTCAGAACCAGCCGGCCTTTCGCTTGCAAACAGAATCACTTACCATCACGCGCTGCCCCAACCTGTTCCAGGCCGTGCGAGCAGCCGCCGATCTGGTAAGCCCGGGAGATGTGGTTCTTCTTTCACCGGGGGGAACCAGCTTTGATGAATTTCGTGATTTTGAGGAGCGTGGAAAATGTTTCGCACAATGGGTCAAAGAATTGGATTGAAAACAAACCCTGGCGGAGTCTCGTCTGCCTCATCTTCCCGCCCAATCCATCTCCGGGTGGATTTGCCGTTGTTGCTAACCGTTGCGCTCCTGCTGGTGTTCGGGATCATAATGGTTTACAGCTCTAGCTATGATGTTTCATTCGAGGACAGCGGTGATCCTTTTCAGTATGTCCGCCGCCAGTCTTTGTTTATGTTGCTGGGCATCGTAGGTGCTGCTATCCTGGCTTTTATTAACTATCATTTTTACCAGCGGGTTGCGGTGCCGATTATTGCTGTAACTATCCTCGCTCTGCTGGCAGTCCAGTTCACAGGCAATGCAGATTCGCTTTACCAACGGACTCTGCTTCCGGACTCGGTCCAGCCTTCTGAACTGGCAAAACTGGCGATTATTATCTATCTGGCAGTCTGGTTATTCTCCAAGCGGGATGTGCTCCATGATGTTCAATTTGGTCTGGCGCCGTTGGCCATTATCCTTGGCGTGGTCAGTGGGTTAATTGCCATCCAACCCGATTACAGCGCTATGGCCACCATACTCGTCCTGGGCGGTATGCTCTTCTTCCTGGCTGGCGCTGCCATTCGGCAGCTTGCGATCCTTGCTGTCCTGACTAGCCTGGCTGGTATGCTGGTTTTTATTGCTAAGAACACGGTGAGCACCCGTGTTGAAGGTTTCATTGCCGGCATCCGGAACCCGCTCCAGGCGCCAGACCAGGTGCAACGCTCTATTGAGTCATTCATAAACGGCGGTTGGTTTGGCGTAGGAATCGGCAAAGGTCAGACTAAACTGACTGCTTTGCAGTTTCCGCATACCGATAGCGTGTTTGCTGTGGTTGGTGAGGAAACTGGGATGTTAGGGGCGATCTTTTTGTTGGCTTTGTTCTCCGTCTTGTTGTGGCGTGGGTTCAAAATTGCCAACCAGGCCCCCGATCAGCTTGGTTCGCTCCTCGCTGCTGGCTTGACCTTGTGGATCGCCTTTGAGGCTTTTGTTAACATGGCGTCAATTGTTAGCCTGATCCCTTTTGCTGGCAACGCGCTGCCGTTTATCAGCGTTGGTGGGTCGAGCTTGGTGATGACCCTGGCGGCAGTTGGAATTTTATTGAACATATCGAGACTTTCGGTCCAAAACCAGGATGCAAACGGGAGGACGTTCAGTGAGGTTGTTGATTTGCGCGGGCGGAACCGGCGGCGGCGTGTATCCCGCTCTGACCGCTCTGTGGGCGCTCACCCAGAAATTTCGTAGCGCCTCGCACGAGCTATCAGTGTTGTGGGTGGGTGGAGTCGGCGGTATGGAAGAAGGCCTGGTAAACCGGGCTGGTGTTGCTTTTAAGAGCATCCCGGCTGCTGGCGTGCATGGCGTTGGTTGGAAGGCTCTGCCAGGTAACCTGCTGCGTCTGGTGCGGGGTTTTTGGGCGTCGCGCCGGATTTTGCGGGATTTCCAGCCCGATGTCTTGCTGTTCACTGGCGGCTACCTGGCGGTCCCAATGGCCCTGGCTGCCCAAAGATTGTTTGGCAAGAGAATACCTGCCTTGCTCCTGACTCCGGATATTGAGCCTGGCCTCGCTTTGCAGACCCTGGCTCGCTTTGCCCAGGTGATTGCTGCACCGGCTGAGGACTCGAAGCGCCATTTCAAACGCCCTGAGCGAGTCGTGGTCACTGGTTACCCGGTCCGTCCAGAATTGCTAGATTCTGAGATGAGCCAGGCTTTTGAACTACTAAAATTGGAAACTGGCGTGCCCGTTCTGTTAGCCCTGGGTGGTAGCAGTGGCGCGCAATCGATTAACCGCGCCCTGGTCAATCACCTGGAAAACCTGCTTCCCAGGCTTCAGATTATTCACCTGACCGGACAGCGCAATTGGGAAGATGTCCAAATGGCTGTTCGAGACCTACCTGCTGCTATTGCAGATCGCTATCATCCGTTCCCATATTTGCATGAGGAGATGGGCGCTGCCTTGCGGGTGGCTGATCTGGTAATTTCACGGGCAGGCGCTTCGAGCCTTGGGGAATATCCAGCTTTTGGTTTGCCAGCCATCCTGGTCCCCTACCCCCATGCCTGGCGTTACCAGCAGGTCAACGCTGAATATCTTGCCCGCCAGGGTGCGGCCAGGATCCTGGCAGATGCGGACCTGGATCGACAGTTGGGGCAGATGGTGACTGATTTATTGGATCACCCCGAGCAGTTGGACAGCATGCGCCAGGCGATGCTAAGGCTGTCACGGCCGGATGCCGCTCAGCAGATTGCCGAGTTGATTACGAACCTGGGCCTGCGACCGAACCTTTCGCTAGAAATTCGGTGCCTTTCATGATTACATTTGGCCTGACATTTTGGATCTTTCTGGTTATTTTTGGTGTGATCGGGGCTATGCGGGGCTGGGCTAAAGAGTTGCTGGTCAGTTTCAGTGTCCTGGTGGCCCTTTTTATCCAAGAGATTATGAAAAGGATCCCGCCCTTGGCCAGAGCTTTTGAGCAGACCGATAGTACTGGTTTTTGGGTGCCAGCGATTTTGTTACTGGTGTTGGTCTTTGCCGGCTATCAGACCCCGATGATCATGCGTTTTGCCTCTGGCAAATTGGTGCGCGAGAAGCTGGCCGACGTGCTTTTAGGTTTTTTCATTGGCATGCTGAACGGTTACTTGATTTTTGGCACATTGTGGTTTTTCCTGGAAAAAACGAAGTATCCCTTTGAAGGAATTTCTGCTCCAGATCCGGTGCCTTTCATTGTTGCTTATCTACCGCCAGCGATATTGAACAATAACATGCTCTTTGCGGCTGTCGGTGTGGCCTTCTTATTTGTCCTTCTCGTATTTATCTAGGTCGGAAAGGAGTTTGCGGTTCATGGTTCAGCTCGTGCACTTCATCGGGATTGGTGGAACAGGCCTTTCGGCAATTGCCCTGGTCCTGCTCGAGCGCGGCATCCCGGTGAGTGGTTCAGACCGCCAGGCTTCGCAGCACACTCTTCGGCTGCAGGCGGCAGGAGCGCGTATTTTTATTGGCCATGACCCTCGGAATCTACAAGGTGTTGACCTGGTGGTCCGTTCCTCAGCTATCCCCGACTCCAATCCTGAAGTGCAGGCCGCCCGAGCATTGGGCTTGCCGGTGTTCAAACGAGCCGATTACCTGGCACAATTGACTGCCGGCTCTTTAACCATTGCCGTGGCGGGAACACATGGTAAAACCACTACTACGAGCATGATCGCCTGGATGCTGACTGATCTCGGACTGGATCCTTCTTTCATCATCGGCAGCACCTCAATCAACCTGGGTGTAAATGCGCATGCGGGGCACGGCGAATATTTTGTGATCGAAGCCGATGAGTACGATCGGATGTTCCACGGTCTACAGCCATTCCTGGCAGTAGTAACCAATATTGAATATGACCACCCGGATTGTTTTCCCACTGTGGAGGAGTATTTCGAGGCCTTTCAGTACTTTGCTCGACAACTGGCGCCGGGCGGGGTCTTGATGGTATGTGGCGATCATCTTTCCGCCCGCCAATTGGCGGAAAGCATCGCAGTAACTTCCCTTGCGTACGGTATGGATGATCCTGGGAATATCTACCTGGCTCATTCCGCTTATCCCAATCAGCGTGGCGGATATGATTTTATTGCTGTCCGGAGTGAGTTACCTTCAATGGGAAAAGCGCTGCCTGGCAACCAACGGCAGGCAGTCCACTTGCAAGCGCCTGGCCGGCATAATGTCCAGAATGCTATGGCTGCCCTGGCGGTAGCTGATCAACTTGGCCTGGACTGGGCTCGTGCTGCCATGGCTTTGGAAGCGTATTCAGGTGCGGAAAGGCGCTTTGAGCTGCGCGGCGAGGTGGATGGTGTGACGGTGATCGACGACTATGCTCATCACCCAACAGAAATCCGCGCCACACTGCTGGCCGCGCGCGACCGCTATCCACAACGCCGGTTATGGGTCGTCTGGCAGCCGCATACCTACTCTCGTACCCGCACCCTTTTAGGCGAGTTCGCAGCTGCTTTTGGCAACCGAATCAATAGCCCGGTTGACCAGATTGTGGTCACTGCAGTTTACCCCGCGCGCGAGGCCAAGCCGCAGGATGGTTTCTCGGCTGCCCAAGTTGTTGCACAAATCGACCATCCCCAGGCGCGTTATTTGCCAGAGTTGAGCCAGGTATCGAGCTACCTGCTCGACCACCTTCAGCACGGGGATGTGCTGCTGGTGCTTTCCGCTGGGGATGCTTCCCAGGTCAGCCTGGATGTGCTGAATGGCCTGCAAGCGCCCCGAGGTCAAAGGGCAAATGTTTAGGACAATAACGATGGAACTGGAACAGCTCTGGCAGACTTTTGAAGCCGAATCGGGGTTGCTTTTGCAGCGCGATGTTCCCCTGGCGCGCTTCACTGCTGCGCGTCTAGGCGGTCCGGCAGACGCTTTGCTGGAAGTCCATTCCATTACTGAGTTGGTTCATACAGTTCGTTTGCTTTGGAAACTGGATGCGCCATTTTCGCTCCTGGGCGGAGGATCAAACGTTCTGGTCAGCGACTCCGGTTATCGAGGTCTCGTTGTGATCAACCGTGCTCGTAAAGCGCGATTTGATCTGCTGGCCGAGCCGCCAGTTGTATGGGCGGAATCAGGCGCTAATTTTGGAGCGTTGGCTCGCCAGGCAGCTGGATATGGATTGGCAGGCCTTGAATGGGCAGCGGGCATCCCAGGCAGCTTGGGCGGCGCGATTTATGGCAATGCTGGAGCCCATGGCGGTGATACTGCTGGTAATTTGTTGTTGGCTGAAATCTTGCATCATCCGGGGCAAATGGAAACCTGGGCGGTGGATAAATTTGCCTTCGCCTATCGCAGTAGCCTGTTAAAGCAGGCGCAGCCAGGTGCGGGAAACGCCCCTACCCTGGTAATCATAAAAGCCAAGTTGCAATTTGAGCGCAGTACGCCGAAAGCTGTTCAGGAAAAAATGGATGCCTTTGTCGAGCGCCGCCGCAAAAGCCAGCCCCCAGGTGCAAGCCTTGGTTCCATGTTTAAGAATCCACCGGGTGATTACGCTGGCAGGTTGATCGAAGCAGCCGGTTTAAAGGGATTCCAGCTTGGCGGTGCGCAGATCAGCCCGATCCATGCGAACTTCTTCATCAACCACTCTCAGGCGACTGCCTTGGACGTGCGAGCTTTGATCGACCTGGCTCAGCAAACCGTGTTGGAGAAGTTTGGCGTGTCTCTCGAATTGGAAGTGGAGTTATTTGGAGAATGGTAACGAAATCAGGGAAGCTGCATGTGTTGGTGTTGTTCGGCGGCCGGTCAGGCGAACATGAGGTGTCTGTTCTCTCCGCTCGCTCGGTTATCCATGCTCTCAACCCGCAGCATTATGAGATCATTCAAGTTGGGATTGCACAGGATGGGAGCTGGTGGACTGGCCAGGATGTCCTTGAGAAGATTTCTTACGATATCTGGCTTAAGGAGTTGATCCCGGTAGCGTTGCTCCCAGACCCATCTCGGCCAGGCTTGATTAGCCTGGATGCAGAGATCCCTGGCTGGGGAGACCGCCTGCAACCAGATGTGGTCTTCCCAGTCCTGCATGGCACCTACGGCGAAGATGGTACTTTGCAAGGCCTTCTTGAGATGGCAGACCTCCCCTATGTTGGCGCAGGCGTTATCGGCTCAGCGTTGGGAATGGACAAAGCAATCTTTAAGGATGTAATGCGCGCCCATGATATCCCGGTGCTCGAGATGGCTGTTTTTCTACGCTCTCAGATTGAGCAGGACCTGGACGAGGTGATCGAGGCTGCTGAGGCCTTGGCTGAATATCCGTTGTTTGTCAAACCGGCTAACCTGGGCTCCTCCGTGGGAATCTCGAAATGTTCCAGCCGTTCCGACCTGGTAGAAGGCTTGCTGGATGCGGCTCGTTATGATCGGAAAGTTTTGGTGGAACGCGGATTGAATGCCCGCGAAATTGAAGTTAGCGTTTTGGGCAATGATCAACCCCAGGCTTCAGTGCCGGGTGAAATCCTGCCCAGTCGTGATTTTTATTCCTATGAGGCCAAGTATATCGATGGCAAATCAGGCCTATTAATCCCGGCTCCGCTCCCTTCTGCGTTGGCCGAACGGATTCGCAGCCTGGCAGTTCAGGCCTACCGGGCAATTGATTGCTGTGGTATGGCGCGGGTCGATTTCTTGCTAGAAAAATCACCCGAGTTTGGAGATGGACTTTTCTTGAGCGAGGTCAATACCATCCCTGGCTTTACTCAGATCAGCATGTATCCGAAATTATGGGAAGCGACCGGATTGCCGTACCCGAATCTATTAGATCGCTTGATCGAATTTGCTATAGAAAGAAAGACAGAGCGGGACCGGATCGAACGCCGTTTCCGGCGCGAGGGTTAACCATGGCGAGCAAACACACAAGTATGAATTCTTCCAGGCAAACGGTTGGCCAAAGACCTCCAGTTAACCGGGCAACCGCCGTACCAGGAGCTTCCAGTCGCCGCAGTCGCTCTCTGGGTTCACCAACCCCGGTCAAGAAAAGTCGGCGGACCCAGCCGGCCAAGACTCAAAGCGGATCGCCTCCGGTAATGGTCCGAGATTATCGCATGGAAACGCCGTCAATGGTGAATCGAACCTATACGCGCAAGAATCGCCGGCGGATTGACATCCCGTTGAATATCCCAGGGGCGGAAATGCACCTGCCATCCCTGCCGGCTTTCCGACTATCGACCGGCTGGCTGGCTGTGCTGCTCCTGGCTACCCTGTTGGCTGCTGGGTATTTCCTATGGAATGCGCCTTTGTTCCAGGTTCAGAGCGCTCAGGTGCTGGGGAACAGTCGGCTTGATGCCACCGATATCAATGCAGTGCTCGGCGTCAATGGCAAGCCTATCTTCACCCTGCGTAAAGCCGAATTGGAGCAATCACTCCTGGCGGCTTTTCCGGAGCTCGCTTCTGTAGTTATCCGAATTGAGCTTCCGTCCTCGGTTCAGGCCCGCGTGGTTGAGCGGGTCCCAGTACTCACCTGGCGGCAAGGTGATAGCATCCAGCTCATCGACCAGGAAGGTTTTGCTTTTTCGCTTCGCCTCACTGCTTCAACTGTGATCTCACCTGTGGTAGAAGCCGCTGGTAACCCACCCGGGCTGGGGCTTACCAGCCAGGATGCGGCTACTTTGCTTGCCGATCAGCTCGCTGCTTCATCAGAAGAAGCGGAAAAAGCACCCGCTGGCGACCAGGCTGAACAAGCCCCTCAAAAGCAGGAACCGTTTTTGAAGCCAGAGATGGTTTCGTCCATCCTGAGCATGGCATCAGCTGCTCCCCAAGGCGCAGTGTTGGTTTACCAACCGGAGCACGGGCTTGGCTGGCTTGATGCACGCGGCTGGGAAGTTTATTTGGGTGATGCGCAGGACATCGTCGCTAAGCTCAACGTGTATGACGCCATATTACTACGCCTGGAGGATGAGGAAATTCAACCGGCGTTGATCAGTGTGGAGCATGTTCATAATCCATATTTTCGGCTGGAAAGGTAATCCAGAATGGATGAACCGGTCGTCGTAGGCATTGATATTGGCACTACCAAAGTTTGTACTTTGGTAGGTAGAGAAGAAGCCCCCGGGCAGATTCGTATCCTGGGCGTTGGGATTGAGCCTTCGGAAGGCATCCGCAAAGGGGTAGTTGTCGATCTGGCGGCTGCTTCACAATCTGTCAGTCGCTCGATTGACAAGGCAGAACGTTCTTCTGGCTTGGAGATCAATTCTGCCCTGGTCAGCTTGGCTGGATCGAATGTATCCTCGGTCAATAGCCGGGGGGTGGTGGGCGTCTCTGGCAGGGTGATAAATCAAGATGATATTGCTCGCGCCGTTGATGCCGCCAGAGCGGTGGCGATCCCTCATAACCGTGAGGTGATCCACGTCATCCAGCGAGGCTTTGATATTGACGGCCAAAGTGGTATTCGGACGCCAGCCGGGATGCATGGATATCGATTAGAGGTCGAATGCCATATCATCACCGCTTCGGCCGCCAGCGTCGAAAATTTGCGCCAGAGCGTTGCAGCCGCAGGTGTAGATGTTTCACAATTTGTCCTCAACCCGCTGGCTTCGGCTGAGGTGGTAGTGAATGAGACTGAACGCCAGATGGGGGTAGTGGTTTGTGATATTGGCGGCGGGACCACTGACCTGGCGATTTACATTGATGGCGATGTTTGGTATACCGCAGTCCTGGCGGTTGGCGGCAATCATATAACCTCTGATATCGCCCACGGGCTCCGGCTACCGATGTCTCAGGCGGAGGAGATCAAGATCAAGCATGGTCATTCTGACCCTCGCAGCCTGGAGAATCCTGAGTACTTTACCATCCGGCCGTTTGGTGAGCAGGAACCTGTCCAGGTCAATCGTCAGGATTTGGTGCACATTATCCATGCTCGGGTGGAAGAGATCTTCAGCCTGGTAGTGCAGGAAATCAAGCGTTCTGGTTATGATGGTCTGTTGCCGGCAGGGATGGTGTTGACCGGCGGTTGCAGTGCCTTACCGGGTATCCGCTCTATCGCTTCAAGTGTGTTAGGAGTACCGGTGCGGATTGCCAAACCAGAAAACTTAATCGGGATGGTCGATCGCCTGGATTCCCCGGCGTATGCGACCAGTGTTGGACTGCTTCGCTGGGCTCTCTTATTTAGCGAAGTGACTGTCCAAGGTCCAAAGCGAAAACGTCCAAATATAGGAGGAGGTGCGGCAGGGTCTTCGAACTCAATCGATACGAGCAAAATCCGTAACTGGCTGCGAAGGCTTTTGCCCTAAGCTGAGACATGTTTGACGAAATTACTCAACTTCGGTGATAACGATAACAATTTAGGAGGCAATGAAGATGAAAAACACTGTAAACCCCAACCAGATCGAGTCCCTGGCTCGCATCAAAGTCGTCGGTGTGGGAGGCGGCGGCACAAATGCCGTTGACCGGATGATCGACGAAGGCCTGCAAGGTGTGGAATTTGTGGCGGTCAACACGGACGCCCAGGCCTTGCTGCTTTCCAAAGCGTCTACCCGGGTCCGGGTGGGTGAAAAGCTCACCCGTGGCCTCGGCTCGGGCGGAGACCCTGAAATCGGCCGTAAGTCCACAGAAGAATCCGCTGAAGACCTCTATAATGTTCTGAAAGGTTCGGACATGGTCTTCATCACCGCTGGGATGGGCGGCGGAACCGGTACAGGCGGCGCTCCGATTGTGGCCCAGATCGCTAAGGAATGTGGCGCGCTGACGATTGGTGTTGTCACCCGGCCTTTCACCTTTGAAGGCTCACGGCGCATCCAATCGGCTGAAGCTGGCATCGCCCGGCTCAAGGAACAGGCTGACACCCTGATCGTCATTCCGAATGATCGCCTGCTCCAGATTGTGGATAAACGTGCCAACCTGCAAAGCGCCTTCCGGATGGCGGATGATGTGCTTCGGCAGGGCGTCCAGGGTATTTCCGAGTTGATCACTGTCCCGGGGCTGATCAACCTCGACTTTGCAGATGTGCGTACGATCATGTCCGAAGGCGGCGCTGCCCTGATGGCAGTGGGCACGGCCAAGGGTGAAGATGCTGCCCGTGTTGCTGCAGAGGCCGCAATCTCTAACCAGCTCTTGGATATCACCATCGATGGCGCGCGTGGGATCTTGTTCAATGTCACCGGCGGTTCCGATTTGACCCTGTATGACGTCAACCAGGCAGCGGCGATCATCAAGGAAGGGGCTCACCCGGATGTGAACTTGATCTTTGGCGCAGTGATTGATCCCAATATGCGCGAAGAAGTTCGCATCACGGTGATTGCCACGGGTTTTGAGCGGGCCGGGAATCGCCCCTCGGTTGTCGAACCCCGGCCGGCCGTCAAAACGATTAATCAGGAGCCACCAGTTTCTTCGATGAAACAAGACAGCGCAGCAGTCAAGGAATTTGCCGTGCGCGCCTTCAACACCGAAGACCTCGATATACCTGCCTTCCTGCGCAACCGCAAGCCGTAATCCCGGCCTGAGTTGCCAGTAGCCTTTTCATTGGGCTCCCCTGCTCGCCTCTGCCTTCGGGCGAGCAGGGTTGAGCCCTTCGCGCTATTCTTAGCCATTGTCATTTTGAATCAATCCATCCCATTTGTTAATTCTTGTAATGGTTTTGAAATTTTAATATTAATATGCAGAAAATTCCCTTGTCAGCCCATCCGCCTTATGCTACAATTTTGCAACAGTCCCACCTGTGCCGTAGCATTGTGCAATTACCCCCATCTATGGTGGGTATATTTGTTCTGGTAATTTTGACAAGGAACCATGCGCTGTCCGTATTGTCGTTATCAAGAATCGAAAGTTGTTGATACCACACACGATTCGCGTGGGGGTGTGCGCCGGCGCAGAGAGTGCGAGAGCTGCCACCAACGCTTCAGCACGTATGAGCGCCCAATCCTGGCAACTCCATTAATTATCAAACAGGACGGCACACGCGAAGAGTTTGATCGCGATAAGCTAATTCGGGGCATTCGGATTTCCTGCGCCAAGCGACCCGTTTCGGCAGCAGATATCGAGCGCCTGGTGGGTGAAATTGAATCGACTTTGCAAGCCCTTGGCCGGGCTGAAGTATCTTCCCGTGTGGTTGGCGATATGGTGATTGCCGGCCTGAAAGAAATGGACCAGATCGCATATATCCGTTATGCGATTGTTTACCTTGGTTTGGACGATTTGAAAGCAATCCGAAGCGAGATCGACCGTTTATTAGAGGGATAACTTGATTGACCGCAGCCCGGTTTGCTTGGGCTGCGGCGTACTGTCTTAATTTCGGATGGATGGTAATTCTCAGGATTTCCAGTTAGGAATAGGCTGGTATCTGCGGTAAAGATGTTTTTAGAGAGGAGTTGACAATGATCAAGGATTCATCGTCTGTGGGGGAGAAACACAAGATATTATCGAAGGATGGCTTGTTGCCCACTCCCCCCTTACCATCCAATCTAAAAAAGGTGGATTTGACCGATAACGCGCGGCAAGTGTTGGTTCGCCGGTATGTCCGGCGCGGTAAAGATGGAAAACCAGCCGAGACGGTAGAAGAGATGTTCTGGCGGGTCGCCTATCACGTCGCAGCTTGTGAAGCCGCTTGGGGTGAGCAGGTCGATTCTCGCGCGGTTGAATTTTATGAATTGCTTACCGAGAAACGGTTCTTCCCCAATTCTCCGACCTTCACTGGTGCTGGCACTCCCCTGGGTCAACTTGCAGCCTGCTTCGTTTTGCCCATCAGCGATGACATGGGACGTGATCCGGCTGGAATATTTCAGACCCTGCGCGACGCTGCTTTAATCCAACAGACCGGGGGTGGGAATGGTTTCTCGTTCTCCCGCCTGCGCCCGAAAGGCGCGATGGTGAAATCCTCCGCCGGCCAGGCGACTGGTCCGATTGGCTTTTTGCGCGTGTACGACAAAGCTTTTGGAGAAATTGCCCAGGGCGGAACGCGCCGCGGCGCTAACATGGCGGTTTTACGCGTGGATCACCCGGACATCGAGGAATTCATCACTTGCAAGATCGACGAAAACGCGATCACTAACTTCAACATCTCAGTTGGGATCACCGACGCCTTCATGCGTGCGGTCCAGCAAGATGCAGATTGGGATTTGCGTTTCCCGGATGTCAATTCCCCCCAATACCATGGTTTTACTGGTACCCTGGAGCAGGCTGAATCGGCCGGCATCCCAATTCGGGTTTATAAGACCGTCCGAGCTCGTGATCTCTTTGATAAAATTGTTCGCCAGGCGCATCATAATGGCGAACCTGGTGTACTCTTCTTGGACGCCTCGAATCGTTCGAATCCCGTCCCCCATTTATACCCCTTGGAAGCCACTAATCCTTGCGGGGAGCAGTGGCTGGGACCTTACGAAAACTGCTGCCTGGGATCCGTCAACCTATCCAGGCATCTAGGACCAGGTGGGACGGTGGATTGGGAGGCGCTGCGCCGCAGTGTTGTCCTTTCAACTATATTCCTGGATGATGTAGTTGAGGCAAATGCCTATGTTCCAGCTGTACCGCAATTACGCGAAGCGGCTCTGCGCGCCCGTAGGATTGGCCTTGGCATCATGGGTCTTGGCGATTTAATGTACCACGCCGGTATCCGCTATGGCTCGACCGAGGGGCAAGAATTTGCCGCCCAGGTGATGGAATTTGTGCGCTACCATGCCATGTTGACGAGTATTGATCTTGCACGCCGGCGAGGGGCCTTTCCAGCGATCGATGGCAGCATTTATGACCCGCAGCAGCTTTCCTGGCAACCCCCCACGCCTGTTGATTCTTACCACCGGGATTTTGGTCGTCCACCCGTTGATTGGGATTTAATTATGCACGGAATTCAAGAGCATGGCATTCGCAATGCAGCTCAAACTACGGTCGCCCCGACAGGCACCATCGCCACGGTGGCAGGTTGTGAAGGCTACGGCTGCGAGCCGGTTTTTGCCCTGGCTTATATTCGCCATGTCAATGATAATGGGAAGGACCTTCAGTTAACCTATACCAGTCCTCTGTTTGAGACCGCTTTGACCCAGGCCGGCCTCAGCGAGACGGAGCGTCAAAAGATTGTCGAACATGTTATGGAAGTTGGCACCTGTCAAGGCCTGAGCGAAATCCCCGAAGCGCTTCAAACCACCTTTGTTGTTTCGCAGGATATTTCCGCGGAGGAACATGTTCGCATGCAGGCTGCCTTGCAAGCCTTTGTCGATAACTCCCTGTCGAAGACGGTTAATTTTCCGGAAGGCGCGATTGAATCTGACGTGGCAACTGCTTATCAACTAGCCTGGGAACTTGGGTGCAAAGGAATCACCGTCTATGTGACTGGCTCGCGCCAAAAAGTAGTTCTGGAAACAAAGGCAATTGCACGTCAGAAAGAGGCGCCTGCCAGCGAGCCTGCCCTCAAGCCTGCCGCAGAGCAGATGCCAATGTGGTACGAGAAAAAGAAACCCCGCCCGCGCAGTTTGCGAGGTTTTACTTTCAATATAAGCACTCCTCTAGGCAAGGCGTTCATTACCATCAACGAGAATGGCGGCCAGCAGCCTTTCGAGGTTTTCATTAACACATCCAAGGCTGGCTCGGACACAGCCGCAGTATCCGAGGCGATCGGGCGCCTGGTTTCTTACATCCTGCGCCTGGCCTCACCTGTTGAACCTCGGGAGCGTTTAAAGGAGGTCTGGCGCCAGCTTTCTGGGATTGGCGGAGGACGATCGCTGGGCTTTGGCCCGAATCGGGTGCGTTCACTGCCAGATGGCGTTTCCCAGGTCTTGGCTGAGTATCTTGAGATCAGTACGCCAGACTTGGATGTGCAGACTTCAAACGGGGAAAAAACCAGCGTCGAAACCCCAGGTGGGAATGGTTTCAACTATCGCAGTGAATCTGCACATGCTTATGAAAGCCAACCATTGAAATTTGGTGACTTGTGTCCAGAATGTGGGCAGGCGGCAGTTGTAAACGAAGAAGGTTGCCGTAAATGCTACGCTTGTGGGTTCAGTGAATGTTAATAGCTGTCCTTTCGGACATTCACGATAATATTTGGAACTTACGCGCTGCACTCACAGCTCTCCAGGACGCCGATGTGCTCTTGTGTTGCGGCGATCTTTGTTCGCCCTTCGTGATACCCATCCTGGCTGAAAATTTCGCCCAACCAATCCACATGGTCTATGGCAATAATGACGGTGACTTGCTTC
This sequence comes from Anaerolineales bacterium, assembly GCA_041918195.1. Classification (GTDB taxonomy): domain Bacteria; phylum Chloroflexota; class Anaerolineae; order Anaerolineales; family UBA4823; genus CAZAGA01. The sequence continues at coordinate 3,323 of JAYRWF010000150.1, read as the reverse complement.
GAATGAGTAACAATGCTCGCCGATATGCGCATTTTAATCTGGAGGGTGATCTCTACCAGGCTGAATTTGATGGGCTGCGTTTTGCGGTCAATCATTACGATAATATTGGCTTGGAGATCGCTCGTTCCGGCCTCCATGACGTGGTCTGCTTTGGCCATAATCATCGCTGGCAAATAGAGCAAATTGGTCAGACCCAGGTGATCAATCCCGGCACGCTGATGGGCTTTGGTCCGCTGGATCGCTGCGACGTCCCTCCAACCTTTGTGATTTTTGACACGCAGGATAAAACGGCTACTACCTACCAGGTGAAATCGCCCCCTGAAGCCCACCGGGACCTGATTGTTGCTCCATTCAACCCGACTGGATCACTCTGACTGCTTGAGAGGTTTTCATGACCAAACGGTTAATTTTGCTAGCTGGAAATATCGGCAGCGGTAAGACTTCGCTCACCGAACGCATTGGTGCCCGCTTGGGATGGCACACTGCTTTTGAGTCGGTGGCTGACAATCCCTACCTGGCTGATTTTTATGCAGACATGCACACCTGGTCTTTCCACCTCCAGATCTTTTTCCTGGGCCACCGTGCCCAGCAGCATATTGAGCTGGCTACGATGCCCCAATCCGCAATTTGTGATCGGAGCATCTACGAAGACGCTTACATCTTTGCCCGCGCCTTGCACCAACTGGGGAACCTTTCGGATCGTGATTACCTGTCTTTCCGGCGGGTTTTTGATCTTATCGTCACCCGCCTGCCAGCCCCAGATTTGTTGATTTATTTAAAGGCCCCGGTCCAGGTCTTAATGGACCGGATCCAAAAACGGGCCCGTTCAATCGAAACAGGCATTACTGCAGATTATCTTGCTCTGCTGGATTCTTTTTACGATGATTGGATGGCGACCTTTGACGTTTGCCCCGTGCTGACCATTCGCACCGATGACCTGGATTTTGTTCACCAGCCGAAACACCTGGAAATCGTTGTCCAGCGCATCCAGGACAAGTTAGCTGGACGCGAAGAGCTGGTTTTTTAGGCCTCTTGTAAAGTCTCCCGAACTGCCTGGCAGACCGCTTCCACCTGCGCCTCGCTCATCACTCCAGAGAAGGGCAGCGCCAGGCCGCGCCGGCCCAGATCTTCCGTAATTGGATAATCTCCCTGCTGGTAACCGAACCTTTCTACCATGTAGGGTTGAAGGTGGATGGGCAAGAAATAGGGCCGAGCTGGAATGCCTCTCCGGCCCAAAGCGGAAGCAATTTCGTCCCTGGGGAGGTCTGCGGAAAAGCGGATGATGTAGACAAACCAGCTCATTCGGCTGGTGGTTGGTGCAATCGGAAGCAGTTCTACGCCGGGGATTTCAGCCAGGCGCTCGCTGTACCAGGCGGCGCGCTGGGCTCTTTGTCCCAACAGATCTTCCAGGCGGGTCATCTGCACTCGTCCCAGGGCAGCGCTCATTTCATCCAGCCGGTAGTTGTAGCCCAGGTAGGTGTGCGATAGCCAGGTATCGCCTGGTGCTCGTCCCTGGTTGCGCAGCGCACGCATCAGCCCGGCAGCCTGGTCATCATTCGTAACGATCACCCCGCCTTCGCCGGTTGTGATCTGCTTGTTTGGATAAAAAGCATAAACCCCGTAATCTGCCAGCATACCTGCGCTACGCCCTTTGTAGACCGCCCCAAGCGCCTCGCAGGAATCCTCAATGACCCGCATTCCAAATGATCGGGCTGTTTCAAGCAATGGATCAAAATCGGCGGGTTGGCCAAAAACATCCACGGGTAAAAGCGCCTTCAATCGTTCGGGGGTTGACCGTTTTGGGTCTTCTGCCCCCTTGCGAGGAAGCCAGCGTTGGGCAGCCGCTCCCCCCTCGCTCAGGTCTTCGACCGCCTGGCGTACCAGGACTGGATCAATATTGCCTGTTCGGGGGTCGACATCGACAAAGATCGGTACAGCCTGTTCAAATAGCAGCACATTTGCTGAGGCTACAAAAGAAAATGGGGTCGTAATTACCAGGTCGCCTGGTCCAATTCCGGCCGCTCGGACGCACAAATGCAGCCCAGCCGTACCGGAGTTAACCCCGATCGCATGACGCGCCTGGCTAAAGTGTCGAAATGCGGCCTCGAAAGCCAGGATTTCACCGCCCATGCTCAGGTGAGGTGTGCGCAGCACTGCCGCCACTGCGTCTCGCTCCAGGTCTGTCAGATCTGGAGATGACATTGGAATATTTTCAGGAGATTTGTTTTCAGACATTTTTTGGATAATTATCCTAAGTAGGCCAAGAACTGCCAGCTCGTACGACGCTTCCGGCTGGCACATCGCTCTTGACCGTCGCACTGTTTCCAATTCGCGATCCGGGGCCAATTTTCACTCTCAGGTTAACGGTCGCACCCATACCAACCAGCGTTCCAGCGCCTACTTCCACTTCTCCTGCCAGGATTGCTCCCGGTGAAATATTCACCAGGTCGCCCAGTTGGCAATCATGGGAAATAATCGCACCTGTATTGACGATGCAACCAAAACCCAGCTGAGCTTCACTACCTACATATGCCAAAGGGAAGACCTGTACTCCAGCGCTCAGTTTGGCAGAAGGCTCGATGACTGCAGATGGGTGGACGACTGCTGGCGAGACGAAACCAGCTTGTGACAGGCGCTGAAAAACGCGCTCCCGCACGCCTACGTTACCAATCCCACCAACCGCGTTGATTGCCAGCCGGATCCCACGCTGGTAGAGCACGGGAAGCTTTTCGCCACCGCCAAGCACCTCCAGATCGAGTATTGTCGCTCCTGTAGGTAAGCCATCATCGAGAATCCCGACGAGCCGATAAACACCAAGTGCCCGGACCAGTTCAATTAAGGCTTTTCCGTGGCCTCCGCCACCGTAAATGATCAGGGCCGTTGGGTCAAAAGCCTGGGCTGGCGCTTGGATAGACTGGCTGGCAGAACCTAGGCTTGCAAAAGCGCGAATATCGCCTTCCGTCAGGTATTTATCTTTGGGTAGTAGGGCTAAGTCAATTTGCAATTGCCTTGCCAAAGTCAGCCCTGGCTGGGTGATCCGCAAACCCGCAGGTAGTTCCCGGCCTTCTGCCCCAATCATCGTTGAATTCTGGACATCTGCGTTTATTCCGGAGAGATCTTCGTCTGGGATTTTTTCGTCGATCGTCTCGGTCAGATAACCAAATACCTCACCTGCTCGGACAGTTTGTCCCACGCTGAAGCGAATCCTGCGTAAGTAGCCAGTGAAGGGCGCACTAACCTCTGCAGTGCTCTTGGTAGTTTCCAGGGTGAACAAGGTTTCGCCTGCCTGGACTGGTTGTCCCTCGCTGGCAGCAAGTGCTGCC
>JAYRWF010000149.1:0-4124 GCA_041918195.1 Anaerolineales bacterium | reverse complement strand
ATCTCGGGCTGGTCTAACCAAAAGGCCGGCTCAAATCGCTGCGCCGGCTGGCCAGCCCGGGCCAGGACATCGAAACCGGCGACCATCAGGCCGGGATGACCGCCGGTAATTTCCAATAAATTCCTGCGCTGTTCAGCGGATAATTCAAATTCCTTGCGCACTTCGAGCTGGAGCGCCACCCGCTCGGCATCCACGGCAGTATATGGTTTCAAACCGAGGACGTTGCGGTTAAATAACTCATCAAAGGATTCGCATTCTGAAGGTTTACGCAAGCGATCCAGCGAGGTACGCAAGAACAGGATGTAGCACAGGAAATATTTATACTGGTCGCGCAAGCCTCTCAGGTTGAACAAGATGTTGGGGTCGGTCTGCTGGTAAAAAGGATCGGCCTCATCGATCAAAAACACCAACCTGATCTTGCGATCGTGGCAAATACGATCCACGGCCCGTTCCAGGCATCGCAAAGCCAGCAACCCATTCTCCTTCAGGACGACCTCCTGATGGAGTTGGGAGACCGATTCCAGGGCGCCCCCCATCTCCGGGCGGCGTTGGAGCTCCAGCGCCAGGCTATGCAGGACCAATTCGTAAAAAGCCCAGGCAGCGCTGCCAGGGGATGAGCCGGTTCGAATGGCCAGGCGGTTAATATCCACCAAAACCGGCAGCACAGGCAGGTCTGCCTCGCCCTGGTAGAAGGCCTGCACGTCGGGACGCAGTAAGAAGCGGATCAAGTTTGATTTAGACATGCTGGCCGCACCGAGCAGCATGATCGACTCGCCGGCATGCAGCAAGCGAAAGAGCGGAGCGAGGACTTCCTGGCGATAGGTCAAGGGATGTTCAGGGTAAGGTTTTTTCATCATGTACTTCTTCCTTCGATAATTCCCGAATAAGAATGGCACAGCGTAATAAAGCATTCGCCAGGCCAACCTGGACGGCCGGGTTGGCGGGTTGGAGGCCGCGGTCTTCCATCATCAAACGCAGGGCGGCTTCGAAAAACAAAGCCAGGTAATAGCGCTTCAAACAGCCTTGATCTTTCTCATATGAGGCAGCGCAACGGCGCAATTCCTGGATCACACCGAGGGCCTTCGCCAGCTCGGGGTCGCCCAGGTCAACCCATTGTTCAGCGGGCAACCAGAGAGCGGCCTGCCATTTCTGCTGGCTGAAGAGGGCTTCTTCAAAGGCGCGGCGCGGCTGGCTATCTGAGCTGGTCGGAATATCCAGGGCGATGACGCTTTCCAATTCAGCGAAATCCGCCAGGCGGTAGCCATACCCGGTGCGGCCGAAATCGATCAACCAGGCCCGCCCATCGGGGTCGATCAAGGCGTTGTCGCCATTCAAATCCCCATGAACCACCCACTTCTGAACCGGAATGAACAGGCAACTTTCCGGCGCGGCCATCTGGTCCGGGTTGAGAATCCATCCCTCCAGGCTGGCGCTGCTCAATTCCAGGCCGCCCGGCCATTGGAAGAGCGTTCCACCAGCCTCTTTTCGGGCGGTGAAGCCAAGCTGATCGGCCTGGCCGGCCAGCTTGAGCAGGTTCTCGCGTAAGCGAATGCTCTTCGTGCGGCTGCCCAGGCGCATCTTGGCCCGATAGATCTCGTCCAGGCGCTCGGTCAGCGGGTCGGCAGGCAACTCGTACAATGGCGTACAGACATCCAGGATTTCATGCAGGGCGTGGTTCACCTGCTCCAGGGCGTGATGGGTGTAATAATCGGTGAAACGAATGGTCTCTTCCAGGCGGCTGCCGACGAACGAATAGGCCAGGGCAGCAAAATGGACGGTCTCGGCGTAGGCTTCCAGGGTGGTTTTTTCGCGCCCGGCGAAGTTTTTGACAAAGTTAGTGTAATTCCACAGTTCCTGAGAAATTTCATCCCGCCAGCCAAGCTTGATGGCCAGCAGGGCTTCTTCGGATTGGCTGATCGGCCGGGCAAATCCCAGGCGGGCATTACTGCGCCCCTGAGGCGCCGGGGAAAATGTGACCATCCGCCGGCCTGGGAGCAACTTACCGAGTAAATCCGTAAATTCATACTCCATTTCAGAGGATGAACACGCCTGGAAACCCTGTTCCGGGGGATTGGCACTTAACCAGGCCGCCATTTCTTCATAAACCAGCCAGCCGCTCACCTCCAGGTTCCAATTGATCCCCGAGCGGTGTTCGAGCGCGTCAATGATCTGCTGGACGACCGTCTCACCCGGGTCCAGTTTCGAGAGAAAATCGACAGCCGGGGGAAGCTGGTCGGGATGAGGCACCAAGGCCGTATGCATAGCATGCCGAGATGAATCGGCGGTCAGGATGATTTTGCAGATCGAGCGGTCGGATTGCCGGGTGACCAGGTCCAGCCCGCTGAAATCCTTCTCATCCAGATCGTCAATCAGGCGGATATCCACCACGGCCAGCGGCCACCAGCGGCTGGTGAGGGCCTTACGGGCCTCGTCTCGGCTGGTAATGACATCCACCGTATACCCCCTGTCGCGCAGGTACCACAGCAGGGCGTCAATCTTATCGGGTTGGTTTTCGACAAACAAAATCCGTTTTCGCAGGGACGGCATCATCGCAAGCCTCGCAGGATCACGCGAACCAAGACCTTATTCTTCATGGCTGGGCTCCAGCGGCAAGTACAGGCTGAAGGTCGTACCGGCGGGTCCAGTATTCGCCAGTTGAATCGAGCCGTTCATCGCCCGCAGCACCAGCCAGGAAATCAGCAAACCGAATCCCTGGCCGCTTTGATCTGGTCCGTGGACACGGGGGCCTTTGAACAGGCGCTGGCGAACCCCCTCGGGTATCCCGGGCCCGAAATCTTGGAAATCGATCCGGACCTGGTCGCCAACCTGCTGAGTGCGCAAGATGATTTTGCGGGCGGGCCGGCCGCGCTGGAACTTGATCCCATTATCGACGACATTGCGCATGGCCTTCTCGAGGGCGATGCGGTTGACCCGCACACAGCTCCCCGCCAATTGGGGGTCGAAATACACTTCCCACTCCACCGCATCGCTTTCATAACGGCTCTTCCAGACCTCTACCCGATCGGCGAGGAGCTGGTTGATCTCGAGCCGGTCGGGCAGCTCCTCCGGCGAGAGCTTGAAGTACATCGACTGGTCGAGGATTCTCTGGCTGATGTTTTGAATTACACTCAATTGCTTTTGGACAGCTACATCTGAAACGGCAGGCCCGAGCTTCTGAGCCACGTAACCGGCCGAATTACTCAGCGCCCGGGCATCGCCCTGGATGTCATGCGCCAGGGTGCTGCCCAGGATGCCGGTCCAGGCGACGGCCGAGCTGGCAGCCAGCTCATCTTGTTTCTCCTCCAGCTCACGTTGCTGCCGGGCAAGCTGCATATAGGTCTCAGCGTTCTTAATCGCAATCACAGCCTGCTGGGCCAGGATCTGCAAAGCATCAACATCAGCCTGGTTAAAGGCATCGGCGCGCTTATGCTCAATATTCAGCACGCCGACAACTTCACCAGCCCGCAACAAGGGCACGACCAGCTCGGAAAGCGTGTATTGGGAGAATGGCAGGTAATCCGGATCCGACCGAACATCGGAGACAATTTTCGGCGCCTGGGTCAGGGCCACCCGGCCGGTCACACCAATGCGCCACTCACCGCTGGGGGAAACGACGCCCTCCAACAACGAAATCCGCTCGCCAATTTTTCCAATCAAGTAGCGATAATCATCCCCCGGATAGACGTTGGTGAAAACCAGGGTCGCGCCTTCTTTGAGCATAATCGTGCCAAAATGCGGTGGTGTACCTTCGATTTCGGTCAGCCGCACAGCCTGCTCGAGGATCAGATCGAGGATCTCCTGGCGGTCCAGGCTGGCGTTGATCGCGTTACTGGCCTTAAGCAGGGCACTCAAATATTTCTGGCGCTGTTCAACCTGGTGGTACAAACCAGCGTTCTGATGGGCGACCGCGGCGGTGGAGGCCAGCGATTCGACCAACTTCTGCATGTCCCGGCTGAAGGCGTATTTGCGGTCGCTCTCCAGGTCAATCACCCCGACCAGCTCACGCCGAGGGCCGATCAGGATCGGGACGACCATTTCCGAAGCGGTCGAGGCGACATGCGGGAGATACCGATTCGCCCATAGGCGGTCCTTCTTAACGTCGCCCACCCGCACGCTGCGGCAGT
>JAYRWF010000148.1:0-2544 GCA_041918195.1 Anaerolineales bacterium | reverse complement strand
GGACCCTGGAAGAGACCGGCTTTTTCAATGCCAGCCTGTACACCCCATTTGGCATCCGTGGAATTGAGACCCTGGGTATCGAGATCGCCGAGCAGGTCCGCCAGCGCTACGGAAAAGACCCTGACGCGGTGGTGATCACCCATGCCGGCGGCGGAAACCTGACCGGCACTGCTCGCGGCTTGCTGGCGGCGGGCTGCGACCAGACTCGTATTGTGGCTTGTTCGGTGGACCTGGGCGGTTTGCACATGGCCTCCGATCGCGATTTCAACCGCAAGTCCTTCACCACCGGCCACACCGGCTTTGGCGTGCCCTTCTCAACCTGGCCTGACCGGGTGGATGTGCCCCGCAATGCCGCCCGCTCGCTGCGCTATATGGATGAATACCAGTTGGTCACCCAGGGCGAGGTTTTTTACGTTACCGAGCTGCTCACCAAGCTGGAAGGCCTGGAGCGTGGACCGGCGGGAAACACCAGCCTGACTGCTGCGGTCACCCTGGCCCGCCAGATGGACCGTGACCAGGTCGTGGTTGTCCAGGAAACCGTATACACGGGCGCGGGGAAGCACCATAACAGCCAGCTCTACTTCGCTCGCCAAAACGGCATTGAAGTCCGGCGGGGCGATCCAACCGAGAACGTCCCTGGAAAAGCAATTGTTATTCCGGAGCGGCTGGAACAGGTGTGGGGAAAAGTCCAGGATATGCAGCGCTTGCGCCTGAGCTACTTGAAAAATGCGGCCAAATTGCATCCGGTTGCCCTGTGGAATGAGAATGACATTGCCTTCCTGGCTGCAGATTTAAAAGTCGATCCCGCCTGGGTCAAGCAGAATGCCCAGAGCCTGGTAAATTAATCGCCACGTTTGGCGGTTGGAAGGTGTGCGAGATGGAGGATCTAATGATGACCGATGAGCGGATCGCCCGCTTTGAACAGCGTCGGGCTGAACTTGAAAAAATGAGCGACGAAGCGCTGAAATCCTATTTTTGGGAGCTGTGCAACCAGGTGGTCGAGCCAATCGTGGCGTTAGCCCGCACCCATACCTCGCCATCGATTGAGCGGGCGGTCTTGCTGCGCATGGGGATTGACAGCCTGAGCTCGCAAGCTGTAGTGGAACGGATTTACCAGGCCGGGCTGCTCGGCAAAGGCGCCGGGCATGTCCTGCTCAAGCTGGCAGAGCGCCAGGGCATTGATGTAAAAAGTGCGGCAGCGGCAATTATCGCCGATAAGGAAATCTTGAACGGTTTGTTCGCGGAGGTGGGCAAATGACCCCCATCGCCAGTAACAAACAGGCTAACCAACTAACCGCCCTGGATCCGCAGCGAAAGCTGGATATTGAGGAAATCTTAACCGGCCTGGAAAACTACCGCCCAGCCCGCAAAGGCTGGGTTTGGCGAAAGGTTCCCACGGGTGGCGTGAAGATGGGTCCATTCCATTACCACGACATGTCTGTGCCGTTGAAAAACAGCCTCGGCCTGCCCGCCTCCAAGTATTTCGAGCATATCGACCCGCAGCCAGGTTGCGTGGTGACGACCGAAATTGCTTCCGGTCGCTTTGAAGACGACCTGCGCCGGATGCGCATGGCGGCCTGGCACGGCGCAGACCACCTGATGGTCATCCGCACCACCGGGCAATCCCATATCGATGGCTTGATGGAAGGCACACCCGAGGGGACCGGTGGGGTGCCGATCACCCGCAAACAAATCCGCGCCAGTCGTAAAGCTTGTGACCTGATCGAAGACGAAGTCGGCCGGCCGATTAACTTCCACAGTTATGTTTCCGGGGTGGCTGGGCCAGAAGTTGCTGTGCTGTTTGCCGAAGAGGGCATCAACGGCGCTCACCAGGATCCCCAATACAATGTGTTGTATCGTAACATCAACATGTACCGCTCGTTCGTCGACGCCGCTGAAGCCAAGCGGGTGATGGCTAGTGCGGACATCTTCCAGATCGATGGCGCCCACAACGCCAATGCCACTGCCAAGGCCGGCTGGCTGGTCATGCCCGAATTGCTCGTCCAGCATGGCATTAATTGTGCCTTCTCGGTCGCCGCGGGCATGCCTAAGGACTTGATTGGCCTGTCCACGGTTCCGCCAGACGCCCCTCCGGCGCCCAAGTTGTGGTACGACCTGCCCTATGCCGTAGCGCTGCGCCAATTTTTCTCTGAGTACAAGATGCGCGCCCAGCAGAACACCCGCTACATCGAGGCGGATATCGAAGAAGCGGTGCGTACTCATACAATCGACACCTTGATTTCGATGTTGACCAGCGCCGATATCCAGAGCACGATCACCCCCGATGAGGGCCGCAACGTGCCCTGGCATTACAACAATATCCGCGGTATCCAGACAGTCAAGCAGACCTGGGCGGCTCTGGATGGCATCCAACAGCTTCTAAGTCTGAATATGAATGGGCCGTTGGGAGCGATGGTTCGCGATATCCAGGAGCGAGCGGTGGCTTTCCTCGAAGAAGTGCTCGAGGTCGGCGGATATTTTGCTGCAGTCGAGCAAGGTTTTTTCGTTGACTCAGCCATGTATCCGGAGCGGAATGGCGATGGG
>JAYRWF010000147.1:0-2598 GCA_041918195.1 Anaerolineales bacterium | reverse complement strand
TTGATCATGATACATCTAGTGCTGATTACGAGGTTGAATCTCAATCTGCTTCGAATCATACAGTACAGACTGTGCTGGAATCATTGAATAACGGACTGCGGCATGCATTCGAGGCGGACCAGCGGGTGATCATGCTTGGCGAGGATATCCTTGATCCGTATGGTGGGGCGTTCAAAGTTAGCCGGGGGTTATCATCCGCTTTTCCGGATCGCATCTGGAGTACGCCGATTTCCGAGGCCGGAATTACTGGGCTGGCTGCTGGATTGGCCTTGCGCGGTCTGAGGCCGGTGGTCGAAATCATGTTTGGCGATTTTCTGACCCTGACGGCTGACCAGCTGATCAACCATATTACCAAATTTAGCTGGATGTATTCTGGTGGAAAAGCTAATGATGCTCGAGTGAGCGTACCGATGGTGATCCGCACACCTATGGGTGGACGGCGCGGGTACGGCCCGACCCATAGCCAGACCCTGGAAAAGATATTCTTGGGGGTCCCTGGACTGCGGATCGTTGCACCGTCTGGGCTTACCACAAATCAATTTGATAGCCCGGGTGGATTGCTGCACCAGGCTATTCTTGATGATCCGCTACCAGTCCTATTTATCGAAAACAAACTCCAATACTTGCTGCCCATCCACACACCCTCAGACTTGAGCGATTGGGAGCTGTTGAGCGATCTGCAGGTTGAAGAAACCCATTCTGTACGCAGGGTACCAGGCTACCCAACCTACACACTGCGGTTGCGTGGTGCACCTGCAGCCCAAATCAGCCTGGCTGCATACGGGTATATGGTGGAGTTGGCGCGCCAGGCTATCCAAGAATTAGCCTATACGCATGAGGTATTTGTCGAATTGGTCGCTCCCAGCCAACTGGCGCCCTTAGCCGCTTCAGGCTGGCTCCAGCGGCACGATCCATTAGCGCCACTTTATGCTTCTCTTCAGCGCACAGGCAGATTGCTGGCAATCGAAGAAGGAAACCTGAGCTTTGGTTGGGGTGCAGAAATCCTGGCTCGGAGCATAGAACAGCTCCCCTTGCGCTCAGCCGGGCGAGTCGCAGCTTTGGATATGCCCATCCCAGCCGCAGGCCCTCTGGAAGCAGCAGTGCTCCCGGCCAAAGAACAGATTATTGAAAAGTGCCTGGAACTGGCTCGAGTCAGGTAAAATTGTTGGATCTAACCATTAACGGTAAAACCCATCCAAATTCAGGAAACCTCGATGCCCGACAATTCTGACTCTCCTCAACTTTTTCACTGTCCTAACTGCGGCGCGGCATTACCCGACCCTAAATCTGCCAGGGTGAGTTGTGAATACTGCGGAAGCCAGGTGCTCGTTCCAGAAGAGTACCGGCCAAAAATCGCCCAACCAGAGCCAATCCCCCAGGCCGAAGCGGTAGTCATCCGGTTGGGCCCAGAGATCTCCAGGAATAAGCCAGGAAAACAATCTTCTATCGGTAGGGTTATCCTTGTTGTCGCGCTGTTGATCGTGGCATTTGGACTTGGAATGACCATCCTGGTAGGAGCAGGGGTGATTTTCGCAGCCAAGGAAGTGGTTAACCTGGATCAGGTGATCACAACCGAAATTGTCCCCGAGTCACCGGATAGCGCACTGGAAACTGTCCAGGCCCTGGTTGCCCAAACCGAAGACCAAGCGCCAACGGAGATTCCCTTTGCCAGCCTGGTTCTCCAGTTCGGAGCGGAAGGTAGCGGGCCTGGCCAATTTGACGATGCCCGCCAGATCAGCGTTGACCCTCAGGGGTATATTTTTATCGCTGACTATGATACTGGTCGGTTGCAACAATTCGATCCAGCGGGTAATTTTTTGCAAATGTGGCGGATCGAACCTGACCGGAATGGTAACAACTATGTATCAGACCTGGCGGCGGGCTTCGATAACCGAATTTACGTGGTACGAAGTGGCGACATTCTGATTTACCAGGCGGGAGAAGTTGGACTGGTCAACACAATTCCGGGTGAATTTCCAGAGACCTACCATTCAGGATTGGCAATCGACCCATCCAACCGGTTATATTCACTGGCCCAGGCTGGCATTGGCGATGACTTGATCCAATTGGAAGCAAATGGCAGCCTGGTCCGGCGTGTACCGGATATCATCTCAGCTGTAGATAGCAGCACACCTCCAGAAGATGACGTCATTGCAGTGGATGGTCTTGGTAACACTTACTTCCTGAGCGTGTTCGAGCCACAAGTATACAAATATGATATTCAAGGGCGCTATCTGGATCGCTTCGGTAGCCCTGGCAATCAGGCCGGTTTCCTGGGCAGTCCGTCCAAATTAGCAGTAGATAGCCAGGGGCGGATTTATATCCTCGATCGCGATTATATCCAGGTCTTCGATAACAGCGGCTTGTTCCTGAATGCTTTGAAATGGGATTATTCGCTCGGCACACCACGCGATATTGCTTTGGATATCAACGGATACCTGTACGTGATCACCAGCAAAGGTCAGGCGCTCAAATATCGGTTTAACTGGTAAGTAACATGGCAGAGACAATCCTTATCCCACTGCTCAACACCAACGAGCCAGAAGCGCTACTGGCAGCAATTGCTGCCAGCGAGGGGCAACCAGTCCAGGCAGGCGA
>JAYRWF010000146.1:0-5035 GCA_041918195.1 Anaerolineales bacterium | reverse complement strand
GTCTGGAGATCTTCAGGAGGTTGATCCATACCGCTCGTACGATTATTTATCCGCCGGACGGGAACGCCATTCAGCGACGATTTCCAGGTTACTTTGAAGGTAAGCATTACGGGCTGCATGGCGCTGGATTTTACCACTCGATGTTTTTGGAACAGTCAATGGACGGATTAAGACCATTGCGTAGACCTGTAAATCATGGTTTTCAGAAATTGCAGCCCGAATAGCGCGAAACACTTCGTTCATATCATCTTTTCGAGCTTGGCGTGTAACCTCCTGGACCACCACAAGTTCCTCATCACCGGAAACTGTCACAGAAAAAGCAGCGCCTCCACCCACCTGCAAAGCAGGATGGCTTTTCTCTACTGTCTGCTCGATATCTTGAGGATAATGATTGGTGCCGCGGATGATAATCATATCCTTCAAACGACCAGTCACAAATAAACTGCCATCCAACATAAATCCTAAGTCACCAGTGCGCAGGAATGGACCTTCCTGGGTATCCAACAGGTACGCCCGGAAAGTTCTTTGGCTCTCCTCTGGGCGATTCCAGTAGCCCTGGGTGACATTTGAGCCGCTGATCCAGATTTCACCGACCACACCATCCAGGCAGCGGGTCAAATCTTCTGGATTGGCAATCACAATTTGCTCGTCCAACTCCGGCTGTCCACAACATACCAGATCCATCCGGTCAGGTGCAGCGGCTTCTGCCTGGACAACATGACCTCGTTCCAGGGCGTCTCGACGAACGGTCAGGTACTGAGGCATATCAGGCCTGCCTGCGCTAGTCACAAATAGGGTTGCCTCTGCCAATCCATAACAGGGATAAAAAACCTCCGACCGAAAACCTGCTGGCGCAAAGGCAGCCGAAAACCGCTCTATCGTATCGCGACGAATAGGTTCAGCGCCATTGAATGCCACACACCAGGAAGATAAATCAAGGTTCTCGATTTGTTCAGGGCGAATCTTCTCCAGGCAGATTTGATAGGCGAAATTCGGGCCGCCGCTTACCGTGGCTTGATACCGGCTGATGGCTTGTAACCAACGATAGGGACGCTGCAGAAAAGCCAATGGTGAAAGTAAATAGCTGCATGCACCAGCAAATATCGGTTCCAAGATGCCCCCAATCAGCCCCATGTCATGGTATGTTGGCAGCCAACTCACAGCGGAGCGGCACTCGCCCAGGTAATCGTAGATCCGAAAGCCGGACCAGATTTGGGCCAGGTTGTAGAGTAAGTTGGCGTGGGTGACCATGACGCCCTTTGGCTGGCTGGTGGAGCCGGAAGTATATTGCAAGAATGCCAGAGTGTCAGGGCCGATCGCAGGTTGTTTCCAGGACTCTTCAGCGCCAACTGGGCTCTGCTGGGTGTCTAGCCAGGTTAAAGCCTGCAGGTCAGGAGTGTACTCAAAACGCTGTTCCAGATTGTCAAGAATTTCACTGGTGGTTAAGGCGAAGTGTGAGGATGAATCGGCAACAATACCCTGGATGCGAGGGACCGGGCGATTCAAACGCGGTGGATAGGCAGGAACTGCGATGACTCCAGCATATAAACAACCAAAATAGGCACTGATATAATCCAGGCCAGGAGGGTAGAGCAGTAAGGCACGCTCCCCCTCGGCATGATGATCCTGCAACCAGGCAGCGATTGCTCGGGCATTGCGGTCCAGATCGCCATAGGTGATGGAGCTCTCTTCCGACTCGCCGTCAACCAAAAAGGTGAAAAGAACCTCATCAGGTTGTTTTTCTGCCTGGCGGCGAAGCATATCAACCAAAGTCGTTAGACCCGCCCCTGGATGGTTATTGCTGATTACTATCGCCATGATTGACCTCGGTTTTTGTAAAATGTTACCAATTTATAACACACAATCAGACCTTTTTTATCTTAAAACCTAATCACCAGCAAGCTGGCTGAGCGCCTGGGACATCCTTCCCAAAGCAATTTCTAGCAATTCGCGAGAACAGCCAAAATTTAGGCGAATAAAACCTTCTCCGCCTTTTCCAAAGCTGGCTCCATCACTCAGTGCAACCAAAGCCTTTTCTAAAAAGAACTGGTACGGATTACCTGAAATTCCAGCCTTCCGGCAGTCTAACCAGGCCAGGTAGGTTCCCTCGGGCCGAGCCATTTGAAGGGCTGGCATTTCCTTCTGGACGTACTCGAACAAGAAATCCCGATTCTGGCGCAGGTAGTCTAGAACCTGTGCCAACCATTCCGACCCATGGATGTAGGCAGCTTCAGCGCCCACCAGTCCTAACAAGTTCACCCAGGGAACAAGCCCGTGACGAGCCGCCAAAAACTGGCTACGTAGCTCTGGATCTGGGATGATCGCGATTGAGCATTGCAACCCAGCCAGATTATAGGTCTTGCTCGGAGCTATCAACGTAATCGAGCGGGCAGCAATTTCTGGAGCCAGAGAGGCAACAGGTAGATGGGGATGGCCAGGAAAGACCAGATCGCAATGGATTTCATCTGAGAGGATGATGACCTGGCGACGTAAGCAAATCTCAGCCATTCGCTCCAACTCAGTACGGGTAAACACTCTTCCAACCGGATTGTGGGGATTACACAAGATGAAAAGGCGCGTTGCTGAGTTGATCGACGACTCAAAGGCATCCCAATCGATAGAATAAGCGCCATCTGCCTGGCGGGTCAATTCCATTTCCTGGGCCAGGCAGCCAGTCGTATGAGCTGCGCCATGAATTGGCGCATACACCGGGGTTTGGACAAGGACTCCCCCAGCAGGACCGGCAAAGGCCTGGCAAGCCAGGTTCAAACCAGTCACTACACCCGGTAAGAAAACCAGGCTGTCAGGATTCACGCGCCAGGAATGTTCTTTCCACAAATTTCCAACAACAACCTCTCGGAGCTCGGTTAATTCATTCGGCCGGGCATTTAGACCGCGCGGATAGCCAAAAACACCATGCTGAACACGTTTCATTAAGGCGTCAATGACCGGTTGAGGTGAGGGGAAATCCATATCAGCGACCCACAAGGGGATTACCTGCGGGTCATAGGTTTGCCACTTAAAACTTTCACTTGCAGAGCGATCCGGCGGGTGGTTAAAATCATAAATGATCGTCAAAGAAAATCTCCAATTTTCAGCTTAAGGATCGGTTGAAGAAAACCTGCCATATGATAAACCAGTCTGGCAGAAAAGCAAGCCGCGCCGAGGTTGTTTCCGACCTGGTATCCAAATTGCACCGATTTTTAATGGAGAATTTACATGAAACCCTTTCGAAAAAACGTGGCTATTGCAATCGATGGAGGTGGGATCAAGGGCCTGATTGTCACGCGCGCCCTGGCGATCCTGGAAGACTACCTGGGTCAACCACTCCAAGCAGTGTGCAAGTTGGCGGCTGGCACATCCACCGGCTCGATTATCACCGCCGGTATTGCCTGTGGGCTGAGCGCCGGACAAATGGTAAATCTCTACCAAAGCCTGGGGCAGGTGGTTTTCAAGGAAACCTGGCGGAAGCTGATCTGGCCACTCTCGCGATATCGTTACCCAATCCAACCCCTGGACGCCGCCTTGCAGGCTACATTCGGAGATCGGTTGGCAGGGGATTCTTGGAATTCCTCGGCCCCGTTCGATTTTGTGATCACCAGTTTTGATTTGGTCGAGAACCGGACCCTGTTCATCAAGCCCTGGAAAAATGCCTATCGGGGCTGGGCGCTTAAGAAAGCCGTGCTGGCCTCCTGTGCAGTGCCAACCTTTTTCCCGATAGTCGAAGGACGGTATGTAGATGGCGGTGTTGGGGCGTATGCCAACCCCTGCTATCTGGCAGCTTACGAGTTACTCTTCTGCCTGGGTTGGAAACCAGCCGAGACCACTTTGATTAGCCTGGGGACCGGGCGCAGTCCACACGCTTTTGACCCTAAGCGGGCTTCGCGATTATGGGCCTGGGAATGGATCGAGCCGCTAGTCGGCGCTTTCCTGCAATCGGCAGATGACCAGCAGGTTCATCTAGTAAACACCTTTTTCCAAGACCTAGACTTCAGGCGTTTCCAGGTGAATTTTAACCAACCAATTGGGATGGACGACGCCAGTAAAATTTCCCGTCTGATGGTCTATGGAGACGAATTAGGCCAGATGATCCTGAACGACCAGACGGATCCGGCACAGGACATTTACCCACACGCCGCGCCGCTGATTCTTTAGAATCCAGACATTGGTTAAAACTGACACTCGGCCAGGACAACAATCCGGTCTTGTTGGTTGAAAGTAAGCTCGGCTGATTTCTTCGGATTGACCACAACGCTGTACTCAGAATTTGCAGCGCCTGCCCTGGGCGCAAGGCGATAACCAATTGCAATCTCTCCACGCTGCCTGGCAGCCTCGATCACCGTATAAAAATTCACCGCCTGGTCCTGTTTTACATATAAGTTGACCGGTTTTAAGTAGATCTCAGCCCCTTGAGCACTTAGAAGGTCCGTGAATACCGCGTTCAACGGCCTGTTTTCGGCCACCTGAGCCATCATCAGGCTAACCAACCGGTCACTAACGACATAATCATCCGCACGAGCGGTCGAAGCCAGCTCATAGTTCCGGATATCCATCATTTCCGTAACAATTGTGAAATCCAGGTTGTCACGTTCCTTGACATCGCGTAGATGTAGCAAGGTGACCAGAGTCTTGGCATCGGCGCGCTGAATGCTTAATTGGTCAGAATAACCCAAGACAACCACGTGATCATAAGGCTTGAAAAGAATACCTTCCAGAATCTGACGATCATCCGTATCTTCTGGCAAGAAGCAAACTTGCAGGTTTGTGAAGTCCAGGCAATCACTGGATAGTTGTTCAACTACCTTTTCCTGGTCAACGAGAACTGTTATTTCAGAACCTGGCGAGACATACTTATCCAATTCTTCAAGGATCCGTTTTCCACGCCAATTCCAACCCAGGATCAGGATCCGCTTGGAATGGATTGGCGGAAGTTCCCCGAGGGAAATGTGATCCGAATTGTGTTTTCCCAGACCTTGCAGATCAAAGTGGATCTCTTGATCATCCCTGGCAATGACAACCAGTTGGTCGTTGTGCT
>JAYRWF010000145.1:0-2054 GCA_041918195.1 Anaerolineales bacterium | reverse complement strand
GGCGTCAGCGATTTCCAGGGCGGCTTGGATGCCAGCAATGCCTCCACCCACCACCAAGGTCGCGGGGTGGATGGGGACATGTAGCGGTTCGAGTGGCTGGTGATGGGTGACGCGCTCAACGCCTCCCGAGACCACAGCTTTGGATTTCTCTGTTGCGGCGGCTTTATCGGTATGTACCCAGGAGACCTGCTCGCGTATCGAAACCAGCTCACACAGGTATGGGTTCAGGCCTGCCTTTCCACATGCTGTGCGGAAAGTCGCTTCATGCAGATGAGGCGAACATGCTGCTACCACTACCCGAGTCAGGCCTTCTTCCTTGATATCTTTTTCAATCAACTCCTGGCCCAGGCTGGAGCACATGAATTTATACTCCCTTGCAACTACAACGCCGCGATCCTTAAGCTCCTCAGCAGCAAATTTAGCAACGTCAACAACGTCAACGGTCCCAGCGATATTGGTACCGCAGTGGCATACATAAACGCCAATTTTTTCTTTTGGCATTCCCTCTGCCGAAATCTCATCTGGGTTAATCAGTTCGCTCATCGCTCCACCTCCTCCTGGCCAGGCAGGTTTGGCATCGGTAGGCCTGTTTTCTTTGAACGTTTGGGTGGGGCCTGCCCCTCTTCAGGGGCGGGAACATCGACCCCTATTTTCTTCAAAGCCGGCCTGGCGTCCACGATCTCTCGGCCAAAACCCAGCTTCTCGGGTTCCACACCGAGGGCCACCCCGACCAATTGGGTGAAGAAAATTATGGGCATCTTGTAACTGGTCTTGAAGTAGCTGTTCATTTCTTTTTGATAGGCGTCCAGGTTAAGCTGGCACATTGGGCATAAGGTAACCATCAGGTCGGCCTGGTACTGGTCTGCAGCATGAACCAACCGGCGGATTAATTCAAAAGCCACTTCTGGGCCAATTTGGGTCATATGGCCACCGCAGCAGTGCGTTTTCAGCGGAAAATCAATTACATCCGCCCCCAGGGCCCTCAAGAGGCGATCTAATTCGGTGGGGTATTCTGTGTTCGACCAGCGGTGCTCATAATCTGGCCGGGGCACCATGCAGCCGACGTACGGAGCCACCCGTAGCCCTTTTAATGGCTTTACCACGGCTTGCTTGACTTTTTCCATGCCGACATCGTTGACAATCACATCGAGCAGATGGCGGATTTTCATCGAGCCTGGCTCGTATTTTAAATCACCTGCCGCTAATGCGGTGTTCACGTTCTTTCCTAAAAGCGGCCGCTCAGCCATGTAGTGGTCAGCCTTGGCCAGGTTGAGATAGCAGGCGCTGCAGGATGCAACTACCGTATCAGTTCCCTGCGCCTGCTGGGCAGCTAAAGCCAGGTTGCGGGTAATTAATGCATAGGCTGGGGTCAAACTAATTCCAACGTATTCGGTAGCCCCGCAGCAATTCCAATCATCGATCGCCTGAAAATCCAGGCCAAGTGGTTTGAGGATTTCCCACATCGACTCGTCATAGGCTTTGGCGCTGGATTCCATCGAACAACCGGGGTAAAACATATATTTACTCATTTCATCGCCTCCAACTCCTTAGCCCGATCAAGGATGGTAGTGAGCTGATCAATGCCTTTGATCTGCTTGGGGCGTACGGACATGCGCCGTTTGGAAAGCATGCCCAATCCCATCGGCGCTGCTCCGGGCAAGCGGGTCAACTGGTGTTTCAGATAGTGGCGAGTAGCCAGGCCGAGTTCAAAGCTTCGCCCATATCGTTCAACCATATCCACGAAAGTCTGAGAGAAATCGGGGGCAGTCGTATCCTTGTATAGCTTCGCACGGATAGCCATGCTCTTCAAGGTGTACATGACATCCGTGATATGTACCCCTTGAGGGCAGCGCACGACACAGTTGTAACAGGATACACAGATCCAGGGCGTGTTGCTGCGCAAGACTTCTTCGCGATAGCCAGCGCGGATCAGAGCAAACAAAGCGCGCGGCGTATGATCCATATCCCCTGAAGAAGGGCAGGATCCGCCACAAGTTCCGCATTGAATGCACATCTCCAGTCTGGCCACGCCGGCTGTGGCCTCGCTGACTTTC
>JAYRWF010000144.1:0-3873 GCA_041918195.1 Anaerolineales bacterium | reverse complement strand
TGGCGACCGGCGCTTGCTGACCCAGCTTTTCCGCACCTTCCAACAGCTCAGCCACCATCCGACCGCCCCAGACGAAGAACGCCGCCTGGGGGAAGTGTTATCCCGGATCCTGATCGGCGACCGGCAGCCCGATTTGAGCGGACTGGCTCCCGATATGCGCGAAGAAATCCAGGCCTGGCTGGAGCGCTTGAACCCGGCGAAACCTGACCCGGCCGGACCGCTGGAATCATGATGCCAGAAAAAAACCCTCGAGTATAATCTTTAACAGCAGGATCACCGGCAGAACGGATGCGATGCACAGGTTATGTCCTCGATTGACGAAATAAAAGCGCGTCTCGATATCGTCGACCTGGTTTCTGAGACCGTCCAGTTGCGGCGTTCCGGCAAGAGCTATACCGGCTTTTGCCCTTTCCACGCGAACACCCGCACCCCGGCCTTTGTGGTGTTCCCGGAATCGGGCACCTGGCGCTGTTTCGGGCAATGCAACGAGGGCGGCGATATCTTCCGTTTTGTGATGAAAAAAGAGGGCTGGGACTTTCCCGAAGCGCTGCGCTACCTGGCGGACAAGGCTGGCGTCCAGCTCAAAACGCCGTCGGCCGAGGAGCAAGCCGCAGCCGAGGAACACGATCATCTGCGCGCCCTGCTGGAAGAAGCCGTAACCTACTACCGCCACCAACTGCTTAACACCCCAGCCGGCAAGCCGGTGCTGGATTACCTGCATGAAAAACGCGGCCTGAGCGACGCCACGATCGAATCCTTCGGTTTGGGTTACGCGCCGGCATCCTGGGAAGCCGCGCTGCATTATTTCAAATCGAAGGGCTACAGCCAGCAGGAGATCCTGGAAGCCGGCCTGGCAACCGAGCGACAGCGCGACGTCGGCCCGGCAGGCGAAAGCCAAGGCGGGCAAGAGCGCGGCGTCTATGACCGCTTCCGCCATCGCCTGATGATCCCAATCCGGGATGAGCGCAGCCGGATGGCCGGTTTTGGCGCCCGGGTGATCAACCCGGAGGATGTACCCAAATTCCTGAACTCACCCCAGACGCCGGTATTCGACAAAGGCCATTTGCTATATGGCCTGGACCGGGCGCGCAAATCGATCCGCTCGATTGACCAGGCGATTATTGTCGAGGGCTACTTGGACGTGATCGCCCTGCACCAGGCCGGTTTCACCAACGTGGTTTCCCCCATGGGCACCGCCCTGACTGAGCACCAGCTGTATTTACTTAAGCGTTTCAGCCACCGGATTGTCCTGGCCCTGGATCCCGACGCGGCCGGCAACCAGGCCACGCTGCGCGGCTTGCAGATCGCCCGCCAGGCGATGGACCAGGAAAAGGAGCTGGTCTTTGATGCGCGCGGCCTGCTGGGCTATGAAGCGCGCTTGCAGGCCGATATTCGCGTCACCACCCTGCCGGAAGGGATGGACCCCGATGAAGTGGTCAACCGGGATCCCCAGGAATGGGAGCAGATCGTCGCCCGGGCCAAGCCGGTGGTGATCCACGTAATGGAGACGCTGGCGATCGGCCAGGACCTGGATGACCCGAAAGTAAAGACGGAGATTGCCAACCAGGTCATCCCCTTGATCCAGGATGTCTCCAACCCGATCGAACGCGATACTTACCGCCAGCGCCTGGCCCGCCTGCTGCGGGTGGACGAGCGCAGCCTGATCCAGGCCACGCCAAGCGCGCCGCGCCCCCGTCCAAACCTGCGCCGGCCAACGCCTGGCGGCCCGGCCGAGCCGCCGGCCCAGGCTGCCCTGCAGACCCAGCAGGCCAGCAGCTACACCCTGGAAAGCCACTGCCTGGGTTTGCTCTTGCGCCGCCCGGATTTGCTCTACAAAATCGATCGCTACCTGGTTGAAAATAAGCTCGGCCGCTTATCGAGGGAGGATTTTCAACACGCCGACCATGAAGCCATTTTTCGCTTGCTACAGGAGTCGATTGATCAGGATATCGCCGAACCGCTGAATTTCATTATGAACAGCCTGTCACTACCAATGATGGAGGTGGCTGACAATTTGCTGTCCCTGACGGTCAAGCTCGACCCAAACGACGATCGGGTCCTGGATGACCTGCTGCGGGCCTTGCTACACTTGCGCAAGCGGCATGTCAACCAGGACATTGATTACCGCCGGATCCTGTTTGAAGAAGCTCAGGAAGCTGGGGATATCAAGGGCCAGCAGTACACCCGGGCGCTGCAAGAATATTTACAGGTCATGCAGCGCCTGGACCGGGCGCTAGGAAAGTTTACGAGTCGGACGATCAGTCCGAAATAGGAGATGCCAGAGAAAATGGATCCCATCGGCCGCATCCCATTCCCAGAAGACAACTCCGAACCTTCCGACGCTCCGCCCAACACTGGCGCCGAGCCCAACCCAGAGCCCTTCGACCCGCTCGAAATTGACGAATTGGAAGCCTTGCTGGACCTGGATGTCGAGGAGCTGGACGAAGGGGAAGCGCCGCTGAAGAACGAGGAGCCGGATGATGAGGCGCTGCTGATCCAGGATGATGAACTGGAAGAATTGATCCCGGATGAGCCGGCAGCCCTGATTAACGATCCCAGGCTGGCCGGGGAGATCAGCGAAGATCCGGTCCGCTTATACTTGAAAGAGATCGGCAATATCGACCTGCTCGATCCGGACCAGGAATTCTGGCTTGCCACCCGCCTGGAAGCCGCCCACCACCTGGAGCTGCTGGGGCAGCAGCTTCTGCGCAGCGGCAAAGAGCCCGCGCCAGTCCCGCCCAAAGGACACGAGCCGCTCAAAGATTTTGCCGCCATCTTACCGGTCCGCGATCTATACCGGGCGATTTATAAAGACCTGACGATCTCCTGGAAACGACTGCTGGAAGATACCAACCGGCTGGGATTCAATTGCCCCGATCTACACCTGGTCGTAGCTGAGGCCACGGTCTTGCACATCACCTGGCAACTGACCGCCCCCTCGTACCTGCGCGCCTACCTGGATAACGGGCTCTGGGGACACGACCACCTGTGGGATGGCGTGGCGCGCAATGCTTTTGCGGTCTTCCTGGACCTGTACTTGCTGCCCGATTCGGTCCTCGAACACCTGCAAAAACACCTCGCCAGGCATGCTGCCCTGCCAACGATCAGGACTTTCCAGCAGTATTTGCCTGAGCCTGAGGCGCTGCAGGTTGAAATCGAACAGGTACGCCTGCGCACCGCCGATGCGCGCCAGGCGATCATCCGGGCCAATTTGCGCCTGGTGGTCAGCGTCGCCAAGCGCTATATCGGCCGGGGCTGCTCCTTCCTGGACTTAATCCAGGAAGGCAATATCGGTCTGCTACGAGCAGTGACCAAGTTCGACCCGACGCGCGGCTACAAGTTCAGCACCTATGCCACCTGGTGGATCCGCCAGTCGATCAGCCGCTCGATCGCCGATCAGGCTCGCACGATTCGCATCCCGGTGCATATCTTTGAATCGATCAACCGGCTGTTGCGGGTGCAACGCAAGTTGATCCAGGAACTGGGCCGCGAGCCGACTTCGGAGGACATCGCTCTGGAAGCCGGCTACCTGGAGCCCAAGGACACCCAGGCGATTATGCGCTCCCTGGCCAATTCGACCCCAGTGGATGAGAATTTGCGTAAGCGCTGGCTGAGAGCAGCGGCCAAAGTGAACCGGATCTTGCGCGCAATGGAAGAACCGATGTCGCTGGAAAGCCCGGTCGGCAGCGAAGACAACAGCCTGCTGGGTGATTTCATTGAAGATGAAGAAGCCCCCGAGCCGATGGACTCAGCCGTGCGCGAAATGCTGCGCGAGTCGATCAAAAATGCCCTGGCGGTGCTCTCGGAACGCGAGCGGCAAGTGCTGGAGCAGCGCTTCGGCCTGGTGGATGGCAAAGATCACACCCTGGAAGA